>CAYZFV010000254.1:0-3691 GCA_964477765.1 uncultured Candidatus Kuenenia sp. | reverse complement strand
GGTGGGCGGGGGGGCCGGGGACCGCTCGAGGAGCTTGGGGCGTACCCCCCCCCCGCGCCGAGTTTTTCCCCCCCCCCGAGCCGGCGATACACGCAAGATGGATGCGTACTCAGCCGGCCGGGAGGCGGAGCGTGATGGCGGTGCCTTTGCCGGGGGCGCTTTCCACGCGGATGCGGCCGCGGTGGGCCTCGATGATTTCCTTGCAGGCGGCCAGGCCGAGGCCGCTGCCCCCCTTGCCCGTCTCGTCGGGGCCGGTCTTGGTGGAAAACCGCGGCTCAAACATCCGCCGCATCACGTCGGGCGTCATCCCACAGCCGGTGTCCCGAACCATGAGATCGACGAAGCACTGGGCCGGGTCGTGCGAGAGCCGAAGAATCAGGCGACCGCCCTGCGGCATCGCCTGCCGGGCATTCACCATCAGATTGAGCAGCACCTGCTGGAGTTGGGCCGGATTGGCCGTGATGCGGGGCACGGGTGAAAACTCCCGCTCAACCTGCACCCGATACTTCATCATCTCGCGTTCCAGGAGCACGAGCACGTCTTCGACGAGCAGCGTCAGATCGGTCGGCTCGACCCGGTTGGCCCGGCCGCGGGACATCGCCAGCACGCTGGCGGTGATCTTCGCCGCCCGCTGGCTGGCCGACAGAATTCGCTCGAGTGCCTTGTCGCGGGTGGGCTGGTCACGGTGCCGGAGCCCCAGCTTCGCGTAATTGAGAATCGTCGTCAGGGCGTTGTTGAATTCGTGGGTCGTCGTTCCCAGTAGTTCGCCCAGCCCCGCCTGCTTTTGCGCCTCAAACACCTCCCGCCTGAGGGCCGCGATCTCGCCGGCATGCCGGGCCTCGAGTTCGTCGACATGCCGCTGCGAGACCAACGGCTCAGCCGAAGCCTCCGGCTCGGCGGCAGCCGCTTTTTTCGACGGGCTTGGTGGGGGTTTCAGACCGCCGACGAACGCGAACAGGGGACGTTCAGACGGCACAATCAGCGCCGTGCAGGGCCCATCCTCCCGCCCGTCCGTAGCCTCAGCCGCCTGCATCGTGCCTCGTTTACCTCTCCCGCCCGAAGTCGCCGCACCAGCCGGAAGTGCTTATGGTGCTTGGAGTTCCAAGTCTTCGGGGTCATCGGCCGAGGAGCGTGTCAGACTCTATAGTTTACGAATCCGATCCGTTTCGGCTTCTCGACCGTTCAAGTCTGCGGAACAATACTTCATTGCCTCCTCCCTCCTACCCGTCGGGCAAGCGGGTGAAACCACGACGCCTGGACCGTGCACAATGCCCACCCCGATCCCGCGGTTTGCCCGATCGCGCCCGCGGCAGCCGTCTGATGCCGCTTGTGCCACCGGATTCACCATTGTCGAACTTCTCGTGGTGATCGCCATCATCGGCCTGATGATCGGCCTGCTGCTCCCCGCCGTGCAGTCGGCCCGCGAGTCGGCCCGGCGGATCACCTGCAAGGCGAACCTCAAGCAGGTGGGGATCGCCATGAATCTCTATCTCGACCGGAAGACCCGCGGCCAGTTTCCGGTGGCGGCGCAAACACCGAGCCAAGAGTTGGTTTTTTTTGACGCGACACGACCGATCCGGCCGAGCATTTCGTCTGTCCTTGGACCCTACATGGAGGAGAGTCGACAAACGTTTAAGTGCCCGTCCGACTCCGCGTATTTTGTCATGTCGGATGCCCGCCGTACGGCCCTGGATGCCGAACTCTCCCCCAAGGGTCGATCCGTTGAAGCCGACGCCCCGGCCGAATTTCAGAACTCTCCGTATGAGGGAACAAGTTATGAATATCCTGCCCGACGGCTGATCAACGAAACACCGCTGCCCGCAACGGGCAAAACCCGCGAACAAGCGACTACGGGCCGGATGAGCGGCCGCGACTATGGAACAACCCGGACATGGATCCTCTACGAGTTCTTCCCGTTTCATGTCGGCGGCTGGGCTGGCGTGCTTGGCACCGACGTTCAAGCGGCCAACAATCCGGAAGACGGGCTGTCGTGGGATGCACCAACCGGCGCCCGGAACTTTCTTTACCTCGACGGCCACGTCGAGAATCTCTAGCGAGGCTTCCTGATGAGCACAGTCACGATGGGCCGCGGTGGACGGTTCTCTTCCCCCGGCGACGGATCGTCAAAGCGCGGCGCGGCATTCTGGGCAGGGCTGATCCTGGGGATCGGCCTGCTTGCGTTTCTCGCCGCCTGGCTGCTCGGCTGGTTTCGCTTCACGACCGACCCGCGGGTGCAGGAGATCCTGCAACTTCAAGAAGAGGCCCGGCAGAAATTCATGGCCAACGGGGGTCCGCAGACGGTCGCCGAGGCGACCGAGGCGGTGGCCGCGATGGCCGCGATCCGCCAGAAGATGGAGAGCCTGCCAGAACCTCTCCAGGAACAGGTCAGACGCAGCGGCGGCAGCATGTTTCGCTCGATGATGCGGGCCCAGATCAACGCCTATTTCGACGCCCCGCCGGAAAAGCGCAAGCAAGAACTCGACCGCCAGATCAAACAGGAAGAGATGATGCGGAAGGCCTTCCAGGCGGCGAGTGCGGTCGGCAGATTTTTCGGCGGTGGTTCCCGCAGCACGGGCAGCGGCGCGCCGGCTCCCGGGGGAACCGCCCAAGGAGGGCAGGGGGGGAGCCCACCGGCTGACCAGACCCAAAATCCGGCCGATCGCCGCAATGTCTGGATCAAGCGGATCCTCGACAGCACGACACCGGAGCAGCGGGCCCGCTACGTGGAATACCGGCGTGCCAAGGAGGTGCGCCGCGTCGAACTCGGCCTGCCGGCCAGCCCCTGGAGCCGGTGACCTCCCATCAGAGTCGCCACGGACGGCATGTCGGACACGCTCGGTTTACTGGAAGAGTCGCGGCAGTTGGCCCGTGATCTTGGGTACGAGATTCGGGAGGAGCCGCTCGGCGATCTTCCCGGCGGCCCCTGTCGGGTCGGCGGCCGCGACCGCATCCTGCTCAACATCGCACATGCCCCGGCCGATCAATTGGCGGTCTTGATAGCGGCCCTCGCCACCGATCCCCGCGTGTCGCACGAGCCCACGAGCCGGCTCCTGGCAGAGCGGCTCGCTCAGGCGGGCCGATAGAGAGCGTGGCTCGTTATATAGGCCTCGACGGCCCGGGGAGTGCGAAAGCGAATGCTCCGACCGGCGGCCACGGCGGCCCGCAGATCGCTGGCCCGTATGCCGATCGCCGGCAGTCGCACAGCCCCTGCCATCATCGCCGTGAGCCGTTCCCGGCCCATGAGTTGCACGAGCCGATCATCGCCCACCACCGGGGTCGTGTCATCGAGCACCTCCCGCAGCATCACCAGCGGGGTGGCGAGCTCAAGAATCCGCGCCGGCTCCCGCCACGTGGGGAACTCGACGATCGCATCGGGCCCGAGCAGGAGAAACAGTTCATCGGCGGGATGCATCTCCCGCAGGTGCGACAGCGTGTCGACCGTGAAGCTCCCCCCGCCACGGTCGATTTCGAGGGTGGACACCACGAAGGCCTCGTGCCCGCCGAAGGCCAGCCGCAGCATCTGCACACGGTCGTCTGCCGACGTGAGCCGACGATCCTGCTTGTGCGGCGGCACGGCGGCCGGCATGAAGATGACGCGATCGAGCCGGGCCTGCTCCCGACAGCACTCGGCGGCGATGAGGTGGCCGAGATGCACCGGATCAAAACTGCCGCCAAACACACCGATCCGCAT
>CAYZFV010000253.1:0-13230 GCA_964477765.1 uncultured Candidatus Kuenenia sp. | reverse complement strand
GCGTCGCTCGTGGCGCTCTTGGGATGGGGGTGACCCTCGATGATGGGCCGGGCGGCCCCCGCCGCCACGCTCGCCGCCGCCATGCTCTCGACGAGATTGGCATGGCCTGTGCCATGGCTGGGATCGACCACGACCGGCAGGTGGGTGCGGGCATGCAGCCAGGGCACCGTGGCCAACGGCAACGTAAACCGTGTATGGCTCTCGAACGTGCGGATACCCCGCTCGCAGAGCATCACCTGCCGATTCCCGGCATCGAGGATGTATTCCGCGGCGAGCAGCAACTCCTCGACGGTCGCCGCCGGCCCCCGCTTGAGGAGCACCGGCGTCGACGTGTGGCCGACGGCCTCGAGCAGCCGGTAGTTCTGCATGTTGCGGGCGCCGACCTGGAGCACGTCGGCATAGCGGGCCACCAGCGGCACATCTTCGGGCGCCACCACTTCGGTCACCACCGCCAGCCCCGTTTCAGCACGGGCCTCGGCCAGCAACTCGAGCCCTTTCTCCTTCATCCCCTGAAAACTGTAGGGGCTCGTTCGCGGCTTGAAGGCGCCCCCGCGAAGGCCGGTCGCCCCCGCCACCTTCACCGCCTTGGCCGTCTCCACGATCTGCTCGCGGCTCTCCACGGAGCAGGGCCCGGCGATCACGCCGATCGACGGGCCACCCACGGCAAGCGGCCCGGCCGTGACGACCGTAGGCTCGCTTTGCACCTCACGGCTCGCCACCTTGTAGGGAGCGAGAATCGGCATCACCGATGCCACACCCGGCAGCGAGGCCAACCCGCTCTGCGACGCGTCACGTTCGTCGCCCACCACCGCCACCACCGTTCGCTCCGTGCCCACGATCACGTGCGGCCGCAGGCCGAGCGACTCCACGCGGGCGACGACATGATCGAGTTGGGGCTGCGTGGCCTCGGCCTGCATGACGATGATCATCGTGAATACTTTCTAGGGGGAGAGATGGATCGCTCAGATTACTGCGGGTCGGCGTCTGACGGCAGAGGGTCAAAGACGGGGGGCACCGTGTCGCCCCGCTTGGCAGCGGCAGCCTTCGTGGTGATCTCGAGGGAGTCGCCTTCGCCCGCACCGCGAAACACATAGATCAGTTTCCCATCCGGATTGGCCTTCATGAGGATCACGCGGAGGATGGCCTCGGCCGGCTTGTCCCGCTCGTCGAGCCCGAATGACTGGTTTTTGGTGATGCCTTCAAGCTGCAGGTCGCCACCGCGAATCGTGATCGGCAGACCGATCTCCTCGGCCAGAAGCTGAACCGACTTCTCCAGCGTGTCGCGGGGGAAACTGAGCGAGATTTTCTGCTCGAGTTTCTCTTTGGCGGTCCGCGGCGCGGCGGCGGCTCCTGCGTTCGCCGCGACTCGCGTCGCCGGCCCCACCCGCCCGGCCTGGGCGAGAGCCAGCTCGGCCGCCAGGGCGATGTTGTGGCCGGCGGGTTGCGGCAGGTAGGCGTTGACGACCACCCCCCGCCCCTCCGCACCGGCCCGGGTATTGGCGGCCAGAAACCGCATCATGCCGGGAAGCCGGTTGATCACCTTCCTGCCGTATTCCACCCCGCTGAGTCCGGCGGTCCAGTCTTCAATGTCATCGGCCAGGGCTTCGACTTTCCCCTTGATGGTTTGGGCCATCACCCGCGCCGGCTCGTTCATCGACGGCGAATCGATGGCATCCAGTTCGACATACAACATGTCACCGACGTGCAGCGACAAGGCGGCGGCCCGGACGGCGGTGCTGAAAAACAGTTTCAGCGGGTCGACAAGCTGCGCGAGCGGCCCGGTGAGCATGTCGCGGCCCTCGGTGCGGAGATACTGCGGTGCCCCGAAGAGCGTGAGATGCCGCGACCGATCGAGCATGCCCACGAGCCGCTCCATGTCGGGAGCCAGCGCCGCCCGCAGCTGGCTCGAATCGCCCACCGGCCCGGCCTCGGCCTCGGCAGCCATGATGCCCTGCACCAGTTTCGGTGTGCCGCACACGATCATTCGTCCCTGCTCCGCGGACGGCAGCCAGAGGCCGAGCGTCGATTTCAGGTGCGTTGTTTCGCCGTCGGTCTCCTTCGACTCAAGCCCCCCGATGGCGTCGCAAATCGCCCGCTCGTCCGCCGGCTGCGTAAGCCGGATGGCATAGGCTCCCTGCACGTTGCCGGAGGGGTCGGCCTGCCAGCCAGCCTGCACCTCCTCGATCTGTTCAAGGCCACGTCCGCTCACGTTCTCCAGCAGCCCGATGATCTCGGTCAGCTGCGGCCCGAGCGCCTTCACGAAGAGCCGTCCCTCGTCGCTGGCCACAAGGTCGGCCGGGCGGGCCAGCAGGATCAACTGGGAGCCGGTGGGCAGGTAGGCCAGCGCAGGCGGCGGCCCCGACGTCGGCGGCCCCCACGGGAGGGTGTCGCTCGCCACCATCTCGATGCTTGGATCGGAACCTCCCGTGCCGACCACCGCGTCGGTCGCCTGCGGATCAGCAGACGGTTTTGGTGGAGGCGGCACATCGCGACCGGTGTCATCGGGTGAGTCGACCGCCACCGTCTCTTGGGTCGGCTTCTTCGCCGCGGCAGCCTGTTGCGAGCCGCCCTGCTGTCTGAGAACAAACACCAACGCCACGAGGCCGACGGCGGCGATCCCCAGCATCCCCAGCGTGGCCCAACGGGCCGTGCGGTTACGGCCCGTCTTGCGACGGCCGCGGGGCGACGGCGAGCCCGGCCGCCTGGCGACCGGCCGCGGCTGGCTGGCGGTGTCGATCACCGGAACGATCGCCGACGGCTCCGCGAAGGGGGGTGGCGCGATCGTCATGCTGGCCGCGTGAGGCGGCGCCGCCTGGACGGCCGAGCCAGCCTCCCCCGCCAAGACGGCCGTGGGCAACACCGGCGGCGGAGGAGCCAACGACGCCGGTGGCATCCCCACACAGGCGGCGAGGGCATCGGCCGCCTCGATCGCCGACGCATACCGACTCGCCGGATCGCGGGCCGTCATCGTGGCGACCACTCCCGCGAGCGTCGCAGGGCCGCCGGGTGTCACGAGCGGAGGCAGGCCGACGGTGGCCGCGTGGGCGAGCGTGCGGCGCGGGTCGCCCTGCCAGCCCACCGGCCCTCCACTGACAAGGGCATGGACAAGGCAGCCGATCGCGTAGAGATCGCTCTGCACCGTGCATCTTGCGGACGGCTCGGTAAGCTCCGGTGCCACGAAACAAGCCTGCGGCCCCAAGGCGTCGATCCGATCCTTGAGCTCCAGCGGGAGCCGCGGCGGGTGGAGATGGGGATCGCCCGCCAGCGGAAACTGGGCCAGCCGCACGGCAGCCTCGCGCGAATCACCGCCGGCCTGGGCAGGCTCGCGACGCAGCGCTGCCAGCGAGATTCCACCATGCACATCGTCGAGCCGATGCAGTTCGGCCACGCCCCGCGCCACCTCCACCGCGATCCGCACCGCCGCCGCCACAGGCAGGCCGCCGTCCGCAGCCAGCTCATCGGCGAGCGTCCGCGGCGAAAGATCCTCGCAGAGAATGATGCGGTGGGAGCCGACCTTGTCGACGGCGTGGGTCTGGGAAAGGATCGGCGAGCGGGCGGCATGGGCGATCGTTGCCCGACGCACGATGCCGGTCCACACTTCCTGCTGCTTGCACAGCGCCCGGTCGAGCAGCCGCAGTTGCAGGCGGCGACCGGAGCCCTCCTCCCGCACGCGAAACAAGAGCCCCGGGCCGTCGGCGTCGATCCGCGTCATCAGCCGGTAGGCACCGATGAAAAACGGCCCCTGATCGCCCCGGGCCAGCCGTCGGGCCTGCCAGGTCGAGAGCTTCCCCCCACCCACGAGCCATCGGGCCGCCGCCACCGTGTCGTCGGCCGGACACTCCCGCCGCAGCCGCTCGAGATCACCGGCCGCCACGAGTCGGCTCTCCGCCACGAGCTTCCAAAACATGTCGAGATCGGGAAGGTTCATGCTTCGTTCACTGTAGCCATTTCGGGGGCCGGCCCGCCATCGCCGCCTCGCTTGTGGGGGAAGGAAGGAGATCGATACCATGTCGGACCTCCGTGGATCGCCCCCTCTGCGACGGTTCTGCTCACCCCGAGTCGCCCCATGAAAGCCAGCACGGCCAATCAGATCTATTTTCGGCAGGCCGCCGACGAACTCGACCTCTCCGACACGATGCGGAGCCTCCTGCTCACCGCCAAGCGGGAGATTCAAGTCCAGGTCGTGGCCGAGCGAGACTCGGGCGAGGTGGCCTCGTTCATCGGCTACCGCGTCCAGCACAACGACGCCCGCGGTCCGCTCAAGGGCGGCCTGCGGTATCACCCGGAAGTCGACCTCGACGAGGTTCGCTCGCTCGCGGCGCTGATGACCTGGAAGACGGCGGTGGTCAACATTCCCTATGGCGGCGCGAAGGGGGGCATCGCCCTCGATCCGGCCACCCTTTCGATTCATGAACTCGAACGGATTACCCGTAGCTTCGTCGACGCGATCCACGATCTCTTCGGGCCCGATGTCGATATCCCCGCCCCCGACATGGGCACGTCGGCCGAGGTGATGGCCTGGATCATGAATCAGTACGCGAAGTACCAGGGATTCAGGCCGGCCTGCGTGACCGGCAAGCCCGTGGAGTATCACGGCCTCCCGGGCCGCGAGGAGGCGACCGGCCGCGGCGTGGGCATCGTCACGCTCAAGCTCCTCAGCCGACTTGGCCGGGCGATTCCGGGCACGACCGTCGCGATCCAAGGCTTCGGCAATGTCGGCACGCACGCCGCCAAGTTTCTCCGCGACGCGGAGTGCCGCGTGGTGGCGATCAGCGACGCCGGCGGAGGCTATCACCGCGCCGAAGGCATCGACGTGCTCGAGGCCCTGCGGTATGCGCGGGAGCACCGTGGCCGCCTCGATGGCTTCGGCGGTGGCGACGTGATCAGCAACGCCGAACTGTTCGCCCTCGACTGCGACGTGTTGATCCCGGCCGCGCTCGGCGGCGTGCTGACGGCCGCGAATGCCGCCACGGTGCGGGCCCCGATCATCGTCGAGGCGGCCAACTCACCGACGACGCCGGAGGCCGATCTTGTTTTTTCCCAGAATAACGTGACGGTGCTGCCCGACATTCTGGCGAATGCCGGCGGCGTGACGGCCAGCTGGTTTGAGTGGGTGCAAAACCGCCAACACTACCAGTGGGGCGTGAACCGGGTGCGGCAGGAACTCGACCGGATTCTCGGCGAGGCCTTCGAGCAGGTCTGGCAGCTTTCGTCGTCGCGGCAGGTGAGCCTGCGGACGGCGGCCTACATGCTCGGCGTGGGTCGCGTGGCCCGGGCCACCGTGCTCGGCGGCATCGTCTGACCCGCAGGCCCGGCAGGGCTTCCCGCTGCAACCGGAGCCTCGTCTGGCGGCTCGACCGGGGGTTTATGCCTGTGCCGGCCGCCTCCCGGCCCGTTTCGGGGGCCCTGTCGGCGATCGAACGTCGTCATGACTTCATGTACTGCTGCCCACGCACGACCTGCACGTCTGCGATCCAGGCGATGCAGGCGTAGTGCTCGAAGTAGTCTCGGGAGACGTGAGTCAGGATTTTTTCCGCCACGTCCATGGGCACGACGAACTCGGCCCGCATCGTCTTGGCGCCTCCGGTATCGATGACATTGCGGGCATTTCGGGCGCCTTGGCCGATGACCTCCGTCATCGTGAAACCGGTCGCCCCGAGTTCCACCGCCTCGGTGGCGATGTCTTTCATGATCACCGTCTCGCCGACGACCGTGACCAGTTTGAGAGGATACAGTTGCATGAAACGTTCTCCACAGGAAGGTTTGGAAGCGAGGCGGTTGAGCCGCCTGCATCAGGTTGCCCCACACCATTTTGCCATCTCGTAGTAGATGGGAATCCCGAAGGCGATGTTGAATGGAAACGTGATCGCCAGCGCCGCGGTGATGGACAGCGTCGGATTCGCCTCCGGGAGCGTCAACCGTACCGCCGGGGGGGCGGCGATATAGGACGCGCTCGCCACAATCGCCGCCAACACGGTGCAGCCGCCGAGATTCAGCCCGGCGAGACGTCCGAGATACGCCCCCAGGAACCCATGAAACAGCGCGATCAAGATACCGAAGGCGATCAGGAATGGACCCACTTTGACAAGGTCACCCAGCCGCTCTCCCGCCACGAGCCCCATCTCCAAAAGGAAGATGCAGAGGGCACCCCGGAAGAGCATCCCCTTACTCTGGAAAAACTCGTAGAAGGGCTCAAAAGACTCCTCGGTCATGAACATCGTCGAAATGAATCCGACGACGAGCAACCCCGCCATCAACATGATCGACTGCCCTGTGACCACTTCATAGAGCGCCTCCCACAGCTTGCCCTCGGTCGCCTTGCCACTCCTGCCCTTCCTGGCCCGTTCCTGTGCCATCAGCATGGCCCCCAGCACGAGCGCGATCGCGATTCCCGGCACCTCGAGAAGCGTGACGAGCGTGGGTAGAAAGCTGTTCGCGGGATGCTGCGTCTGCTCGACAAACGAGTTGGCCACGGCGTAGGTGACGGCCGACGTGCTGCCGTAGTGGGCGGCGATGCCGGCCGAATCGGCGACGGAGAAGTGACCCACGTAGCGGAGCACGAGAAAGGACGTCAGCGGCGTCAGACAGCCCAGGAAGAGCGTGGCCAACGCCGGCTTCCAGATCGTGCTCACGCCATGCACCTGATACTCGTGGGCCAGTTCATGGCCGCCGATAAACCCGATCGACATGAGCAGAAAGATCGAGATGGAGAGATACAACTCCTTGGGGATCTTGATTCCGCCATGAATGACCGTGCAGATGATGCCCAGCACGAAACAGAGTGGAATCGGCGTCAGGAGATTCCGCTCCAGAGACTCGACGATGCGGCCCAGCTGTTCGGCATTGAAAACCGCAAACATTGCCGGGGCTGAGCCACACAATGCGGCAAGCGGAAGTGGGACCATGGCAAAGTTCCTTTCAGGGATTTGCAGACGGTAGGGTAGCGGCTTTCGCCGGTGGTGGTTCATCGACTGAAATACGGAGAATGTGCTCGGCCGCGAGGTCGAGCGATTGGACAAGGGGGCCGGGCCAGATGCCAAGAACGAAGAGCGCCATGATCAGGGCCGTGAGCGCCACCCGTTCGCGTCGGAGCACCGCATGGCAGGGGCTGTCTTCCGATCGGGGGCCACCGAAGACCTGAAACCAGCACCGCATCACGGCGATTCCGCAGAGCACCGTCGAGATGATCACCATCAGACCGGCCGCGAGATGCACGTCGAGGCTGCCCGCCACGATCAGATCGTCGGCGACGAAGGAGAGCGTGCCCGGCAGGCCGATCGATGCCATCCCGAAGAGCAGAAAGAAGGCAGCCAGGGCGGGGGCGTCTCCGAATCGCCCCTGAAGCTGCTCGATCGAGATCTCGCCGGCTCTGCTCTCCAAGGCCCAGCACACCAGCCCGATGCCGGTGATCGCCAGACCGCTCGAGATCCAGACACAGAAGGCGCCCGTCAATTCCAACGGCAGCGTGCCCGAAAGGCCCGCCAGCACGAGAGCCGACTGGCTCATCGAAAACGCTCCGATAAACCCGCGGAGCGTTCGCTGCACGATCGCCACGGCGGCGCCATAGACCGCCGTCGCGAGCGCAAAGACCGACAGCATTTCAAGTTCGTGGGGAACGCCGTCGGCATGGCCGACGAGCAGCCGCACCGCCGTGTAGGAGGCGACCTGCGGCATCGTCGCCAACAGCGCCGTCGACATCGGCGCCCCCTCAAAGAGTGACACATACCACGAGTGAAACGGAAAGATGCCCTTGCGAATCATCACGGCGACCGCCACGAGCCAGCCGCCGGCAACCCCCAGCATGCCGCTGGAGCGTGCCCACGGCGGATCGGCCACAAGCATGCAGGTGCCTGCCGCCATGCAGAACATCGCCACCGACATGTATCCGGCGAACACCCCGGCCGCCGGACGACCGCCGGGCGACACGCGCGCCGATCGCCATGTCGGCTGGGCCGTGACACACCACAGCACGATCAGGGCGAGCGGATCGGATGTCGCAAACAGGGCCAGCGTGGCCGCCAGCCCGACCATGATCCGCCGCACGGCCGCCCGATCGAGCATCCGGCGGGGTGCCACGAGCAGAATCGCCGTCGCGAGGAACGCGGCGTAGGGTATGAGGGCCGCCCCCAGGCCGTCAAGAAACACGAGCCGGCCCCCACCAAGGGAAGGCCCATAGGCCAATGGCACTCCATTGCCGGCCTGCCACGCGGTTGCCGCCGCGAATCCGGACACCAGCGAAATCGTGGACGCCGTGACGGCGACGGTACGGGCACTCCAGCCCGGCGGCCCAAGCGAGGCCACCGCCGCGCCCACCACAGGCGCGACCACGGCGGCCGCCGCCCCCATGGCGAGCATGTCTGTGTTCGAGGCTGATATCGCCAAGACCGTCATTCCCGATCTCCTCGGGAGGCACCGGAAAGCCAGGCCAGCCACCGTCGCTCAGCAGCCTCGGCCCGCTGGAGAAGCGTCATCACCGGCCCCACGACACACCTGCCGACCACCATTTCCTCGTAGCCGCGATCGAGCGCGACGCGGTACAGGGCCCGCTGCCATCGTCGGGGCAGCAGGCTGATGGGCCATTGCCCGCCCGTCCCGAGATGCCCCCCCACCGCCGCTTCGAGTTCATGACGGTCGTGGAGGGCCGACGGGGACCGCAAAATCTGCAGACTGCGGAGAATGGCATGCCCCACCACGTGGATCAGCGGAACCACCCGCCAGCCGAGGCCGATCTCGACGAGGATCACGGAGGCTTGGGCCATCGACGCGTAGGCCAAAACACTTTTGAGATCGGTCTGCACCCTGCCGACAAGACTGGCATGCAGCGCCGTTCCGGCGCCGATGACGATCAACGCCCATGCGGCCACGGGCGCCCGGTCGAGCAGCGGACCACATCGCAGGAGCACGTAGGCTCCGGCATGGATCGAGAGGGCTCCGTAAAAGATCGCGCTCGACGGAGTCGGTCCTTCCATGGCTCGCGGCAGCCAGCCCGAAAACGGCACCTGGGCAGATTTGCCGAGCGACGCGAAGACAAGCAACAACGACACCGCCGTGGCGATGGCGGGCGACACGAGGCAGGTACCCTGAGGCCAGTTCAGATCGAAGAGCCGATCAAAGTCACCCGCTCCGACAGCCTGGTGAATCACGACACTCGCCACCAGGATCCCGACGTCGCATATCCGATACGTCGCGAAGGCACGCACCGCGGCCCGCACCGCATTGGCCCGCTCGTGAAAAAATCCGATCAGGAGGGCCGACGAGATACCGACGCATTCCCAGCCGGCAAACAGCATGTCGATACTGTCGGCCAACACCATCAGGTTCATCCCCGTGCCGAACAGGGCCAGCAGGATGAAGAACCGGCCGAAGCCCGGCTCGCGGTGGAGGTACTTGCCCGCAAAGGCATTGACGAGCCAACAGAGCCCGCTCGAGAAACAGACGTAGGGCACCGATAACGCGTCGGCGACGAGATGGATCGTGGCCTCGTGATGCCCGACGGCAAACCAGGTCGCCAGATGCACGATCTCCGGGCGAAACCCGCGTGCCGCCAACACGAAAAGCGTCGCCACGCCCGAGAGAAACCCCGCCGCAAAGCCGATGCCGACGAGCCGGGCCGTGGTGCGCTCCCCCGGCGGCCGCCCCAGCAAGGCCGGCAGGCCGATCACGATCAGCGTCGCCGCGGGGGCCGCGAGTTGGGCCACAACCAGCCCGGAGATGATCGCATGGGGTGTCATGCCTCGCCTCCACGGTGCGCCCGACCCGCAGCCGGCAACGCGGCGAGGACCTGCGCCGGCGGCAGGTGCTCGCGGTGCCCCGCGTACCAGTCCACGGAAAAATCGACCACAGGCAGAAGTGGATTCTCCGACACATATGGCTGAAAGTTCCCCTCGTCAAAAACGGCCAGGCCTTGCCTGTCGGGACGCCACGACACGAGTTGCACCCAGCCATTGACCACGAGTTTCTTCACGGCCGGGACCTGCTCGGCGGCGGCCACGATGGCTTCAGGCGTCGCGTCGATCACGATCAGCAGACGCACCGGCTCATGGATTTCGACCATTTGCCAGGGAAGCCCCGTCCGCAGGTCGCTCGCATGGCCATCCATCACACCGATCAGGCCGGTGATGTTGTGCGGCAGCTTGGTGCCGGCTCCGTAGCCACGTTGATCAACCGTCGAGAAAAAGTATTCGAGGTTGATGCCGGCACCGACCGGGCCCACGGCAGCCAACGTCCGGGTCAGAATCGCGGCATCAGCATCGGCGGTCGGGTCGTACGACACGAGAAAGGCGCGGCGGTCGAGAAACAGTCCGCGGGTTCGCCACCGCCTGCCGATCACCGCGACCGCGTTGGTGGCATGCCCGAATTCCGGCCGCACCTGGGCGAGATCGACGCTGCGAGCCTCTACATGGGCGAGTGCATCACGGGACGATAGCCCAAACGGCGCCGACTCGAAGCGACGGCATCGCTCATGCGCATCGCGGGCGGCGGCACGCTCACACGCCTCTCGAAGACGGTCGACATCGACACGATGACTGCCCGGAATGTGATCGGCGTCAAACCACGCCACGGCGTTCGAGCAGGTATCGAGCACCCCGCCGACAAACCACGTGTCGTCCGGGATCGCCAAGCCCTGCCGGACAAGCAACTCCCGCACCTGCGGGTCGTTGGCCATCAACGCGAAAGCCCGGGCGTTGGGTCCGCCGTTTCCGCCGCCGCACGCGCCACAGTCATGGGCGCTTTCATGCGGGTTGTTGCGGCTCGACGATCCATGGCCGATCACCGCCACGAGCCGGGCGAACCCCTTTGTGAGGCCGCTCTCTTCCAGCACCCGACGGACGCAACTCGCCATCTCCGGGCGGTCGAATCCGGCGATCGTTCCGTCGGTGAGCGGAGGCGTTTTCAGGTCGCGAAAGAGATCGAGCCGGGTGGTGATGCGGCCCCGGGCAAAGGCGGCCGCCGATTCTCCGATGCGGGCCGCGAGCCGTGGAAAGGCGACACGGGCGACCAGCGGGACGGCCGCCACGCTCCCGGCAACGGCGGTGAAAAGCCCGCCGCGAAACAGGCTTCGCGACGCGGACGAAAGACCGTCTGCGAACTGGCCATACCACCGACGCAGGCGCACCCGTCGGCGATGATCGGCGGCAAACTCCTCCTCCGGCACTTCCACCACGGTGTGCGACGGGCGGATGGCAATCGGGCACAGCGGCGAGGCGTGCCAATCATCGAGCCCGCGATAGTACATCGGCACGGAAAAAAAGCCGGCCGCACCGAAGGTCTCATAGCCAAGCCCAAGCTCCTCGAGATGGCGTCGAAACGATTCACAGCGTTCATCGATGCACAGAAACACCTGCCCGACAGGGGGCTCCGCGTCGGGCGGCATCGCCACCGCATCAAACGCCGCCAGGGCATCAAGCACCATGATTTGATGCCGCCGCTCGTAGGCGAGGTGAAACAGTCGCCGCCGGGTGACTGCATCGAAGGCGGCAATCGCATGCTCCAGGCGAAGCACCTCGTTTTCGTCGAGCTGGCGGATGTCATGCCCCGCCAGACCGACGATCTGGGCCACTTGGTGCAGCAGAAACGCTCGGGCCAGCGTGCCGGGGCCGCGCCGCGCGGGGAAACGATCCTGCAACTCGACCCGCCATTCCGCGAGATCGATCGCCCGCTCCTTTGATCGCCGGATCGCCATCCGGGTCGCCGCCCACTCGGCCGCGACGCGATCGAGCACCAGCCGGATCGCCAGAAAGTCGGCCAGGCGGGCGGGCACGGCGCAGACCGGCGCCCGGTCGGGCCGCTCCTCGAACTGCCGAATCATGCCGGCCCATCCACGGAGCGCCAGCAGTGACTGCCGAATAAAGTCCTCCCGATCGGCCTCGGCCACTCCACAGCGATTGATCTCACCATCGATCACCTCTTCAGCCGCGAGTCCACGGCAGGCCTCCAACGCGGCCGGCAGGCCGAGGGCCCAAACGTCGCAGGGGCCGAAGCGGTTGGCGTAGAGATCGATCGCGGCGGCCAGCATCCCCTGATCGCGATCGGGCATCGGCCAGGCCGCCACCCCCTGATCCAGATACGCGCCACAGAGGCGGATCAGCAACGGATGGACGAGTTCATCGGTGTCCATCGTGGGCTCCACGGCCAGAATGAGGTCACGATGCCGCACCGGTGGTCGAACGTGCACAAGCGAGGGCCGCGAGAGGGCGACCGCCTCGACGCAGGCGTGCCACAGATCGCTGCACACCTGATGTGCATCCCCGCCGGTCGCCAACAAACGACGGCGAACCGCGTCGGGAAGATCGTCACGGAGCCGAGTGACGGCATCGCCTTCCGTGAGCGTCCAGCGAACTTCGGTGTCGGACTCCTGTCGCACCGCGTGCAGAAGCAGCGCCCGCCGCAGATCGCGCATCGTGATGCGGCCGCCGGCCAGCGGCGCGGCGAGGTGCCGGGAATCCTCACCATCGAGCGCGGCATCGATGTCAGCCTCGCGAATCCGCCCTCGTGCCAGCTCCTCTCGATAGCGACCCTCCGGCAGAAACGGCTCGGTGCCGAACAGTTCCGCCGCGCGAATCACGGCATCTTCGAATCGCTCACCCTCGAAGGCGTGGAGCGTGTTGTGGTGGATGAACACATCGATCGGCCCCTGCGCCGGAAGGAGGGCGGCCGTCTTATCGAGCATCGCAGTGATGTGGCTTCGGGCATGGACAGAAGACACGCAGGCACCTCAAACGGATCGATCGGGTCAGGACTCGGAGCGTGTCCACGACAACGCCTCAGAGCCATTCCGCCTGGCAACAACACACGAGCCTCCGGCACGCAGCGGCGCTTGCGGAGACCTCAGGCAGACGGAGGACCGCGAATCGACGAGATCTGCTCACTCAGTGCGCCGCCGCTGGGGTGGACGGGCGATACCAGGTCTCACGGAGCCAGTCGGCGATGAGGCCCACCTGCTGGGGTGAGAGCATCGGGGCCGCCCCCTCCTCCGCCGTGCCGAAGCTCGGCATCCGGTCGTTGGTGTCGCCATAAAACCGCTCGTGGGTGGGATCGTTGATGATGCCCACGAGCCATTCGCGGGATCCCCACCCGGTGAGGTCGGGAGCGGTGCCGAGATCCATCTCGTTGTCACCGAATCGGTGGCAGCCGCCGCAGCGGTCGGCATCGGCGATCAGCGTCCGACCGTCGGCGACACGCTTTTCGTCGGCCTGCGGGTCGGGCCGCCCTGCCTCGGCGGCCAACGCC
>CAYZFV010000252.1:0-2569 GCA_964477765.1 uncultured Candidatus Kuenenia sp. | reverse complement strand
CCGGGGCCGGCAATACTTGGAGGCCGTGTGCTCTACCCGATGTCGAAAAGCCGCGGGAGCGGGGTGTCGGCGGGCAGGTCGAGAATGGCGCGGAGCTCGGCGAGGTCGGCGTCGGTGAGCGGCACGAACACGACCGGATCTTGGCAGAGTTCGGGATCGACGAGCCGGTAGCTCACCGTGCCGTCGCCGTTGACGCGGGGGGCCCGGCCGTAGCCATACATCATGTTGTCGACCTTTTCGAAGAAGTCGCGAAGGGTGATCGCGTCTTGCCGCGGCCGCCGAATGTAGTACAGCTCGATCACGTCTTTCCAGAAGTGGGGCACGAATTTCGCGCCGAAATCGGCGTGGCCCACGCAGTTGCGATTCGTACCGGCGATCATCACCGGCAGTGTGGTGAGCGGCAGCGATCGTTCGCGGCATTTTTTCTCGAGGGCGGCGGCGAGGTTGATGCTGAAATCGGCGCTGTAGCAGTCGTCGCAGACGAGCACGAGATGGCTGAGATCGACAGCCTTGGCTGACTCGGGCACGGCGGGCGTTGCTGTCGGTGGGGTGGCTGGTGGCAGGAAGGCGTCGGCGAGGCGATCGCAGGGGATCGCATAGCTCTGGATCTCCTCGGGCAGGCCGTGGCCGAGCACGACGATCGTGGTCGGGGTGTCGCCGCGGGCGGCGTGGGAGACGGCGGTGAGGAATTCGTCGCCCACGCTCTGAATCGTCTTGCCGTTGCCATCCCGCTTGAAGACGGTGGGGGAGCTGCCGTAGGCCCGGGCGATCGTGGTGACTTCCCGGGGGTCGAGGCCGCGGTCGGGATCGAGGAGACCGATCACGTCTCTGCCCTGCCCGAGCACGACGCGGTCGGCGGCAGCCTGGCGACGGGCGTCGATGAAGCGGGCGAGCTTCACGAGCGTTTCAAGCTGTGCTTCCTGCGGGAGGCCCGTCAGCCGCTCGCCATGGAGCGCGGCGAGGTAATAGAGCGAGGGCTCGATTTGCCGGTAGTGCTTGGGCGTAGTCTCGAGGCGGGCGGCAACGGCTGGGGAGAGCGTCTCTTGGAAGGCAGCGAGGGTGGCCAGCGGGCCGCTTGGCTCGGCGGCATGGGAAACGCTGGCCAGCAGCAGGGCCGGCAGGAACACGGAGACAGCGATGGCAGGCGAGAAAAAACCCATTTGGAAAATGGTTGACAAATTTTCTGATCACTGATACTGTACAAATATACATTTTTCGCAAAAAAACATGTTTGGAGCAGGAAAATGCCACTTTTGGAGCTGCCTGAGCTGGCCGAATGGCGGGAGAGCCTGGTGGTGACGAGCGGGTTTCGATCGCTCGATCGCCTCCTGCCGCGGGGCGGCGTCGCCCGCGGGAGCCTTGTGGAATGGCTGGCAGACGACGAGGTGTCGGGGGCCACGGCCCTGGCCGCTGCGGTTGCGGTGGGCATGGCCACGGCGGCGGGAGAGGCCGTGGGGGGCACGATCCTTGTTGTCGATCGGGGGGGGCGGTTTTATCCGCCGGCCGTGATGCCCTGGCTGGCAGCGGCTGGGGTCGGTGGCCGACGGCCGCAGTGCATCGTGGCCCGACCGGCCCGGGATGACGACGAAGTCTGGGCGATCGACCAGGCATTGCGGTGCCCCGGGATCACGGCCGTGCTGGCCTGGCCGCGGCAGGTGCACCCCACGGCGATGCGCCGCTGGCAGCTGGCGGCTCGTTCCAGTCAGGCGGTGGGGCTGCTCGTGCGGCCGAGCCGGGCGCGGCGGGAGCCGTCGTGGGCGATGCATCGCATTGCCGTGACGCCCGTGACGGATGGCACGCTCGGCTCCCGGCGGCTGCGGCTCACGCTCGTGGATGGCCCTTGGTCGGTCGGGGGCTTGGCCGGCCAGGAGCGATCGGTGGAAGTTGCGCTCGATCTGGTGCGGGGCCGGGAGGCGACGGTGGCCGAGCATCCGCTGATCCGCGGGCCACATCGTTTTCGGCAGGCTCCTCCGCAGGTTCATCAGCCTGCGCACGTTCCTATGCACTCGCAGGAAGGAGGCCGCGCATGCCGCGCGTCATGACGATCTGGCTGCCCCGCTGGCCGGTGCAGCGGCGGCTGCTTGAGCATCCTGAATGGCGGTCGCTCCCCGTCTTCGTCTGCCGTCGCGAGGGCCGCGGCGCGATGCGGGTGGTGTCGTGGTTGTGGGCGCAGGCCATGCAGCAGTCGCGGCATCGTGCGGGAGGACAGGCGGTGATCGAGGCTCCGGTGCAGATTCCGGAAGGCACCTCGCTTGCCGAAGCGATGGCCATGCTGTCGCTCGCGCACGGATCGCGGGCCTGTCATGCCGCTCTGGTTGAGCATGATGATCCGTTGGCCGACCGGCTGGCGCTGGAAAAGCTGGCCCGCTGGTGTCGGCGGTTTGCCCCGCTCGTGGCCCTGGAAAATCCGTCGCGGCCCGGCGGCCATCCAGAGTGCCTGATGGTGGATATCACCAACACGGCCGGCTTCTTTGGCGGCGAGGAATCGTTGGCCCGCACGGCTGCCTGGACACTCGCCGCCCGCGGCATCCATGCCCGGGTGGCGAGTGCCGACACGCCCGGCGCCGCC
>CAYZFV010000251.1:0-20326 GCA_964477765.1 uncultured Candidatus Kuenenia sp. | reverse complement strand
TCCCCTTCGGCTTCAACCCCAACTTCTGATGAAACCCCTCGCCCTGCTGCCGCTCGCCGTCGCGGTCACCGCCGGCATGATGATCGTCGCCGCCACGATGATCGCCCCCGCTTCCGCCGCCGCCCAAGGCGACGGTGGCCAGACTCCGTTTGCCGAGATTTATCGCCGACCGAGCGTGAGTCCCTACACGATGCTGCAAAACCAGGCGCTCAATCCGCTCGGCACGCAAAATATCTATCAGGAGCAGGTGCTGCCGCAGCTCCAGATCCAGCAGCAACAGCTCGAGCAGATCCGTCAGAGCGAGCGGATCGGCACGATCCATCGCGACGTCCGGCTGCTGCAGCGGACACCGCAGCAACCGTCAACCACGATCCGCCCGACAGGCCACATCTCGACCTTCCTCGATCTCTCGCACTTCTATCCCGCCAAAAGGTGAGGCAGGCCTCTCAAAACGGGCGGCGTGGCGTGCGGGAAGCGGCGGCGTCGTCGTCCTTGTCGTCGTCGTCATCATCATCATCGTCGTCGTCAGCCGCCACGGCCTCGACGGCGGTGGCCAGCCCGGCCAGCTCCGCCTCTTCAAGCGTCTGCTTCTCCCGCCACGGCTTGCCCTCTTCATAACTCTCGAGTTCCTTCTCGAGCTGCGACTTCACATCGTCGACCTCGGAGCCCAGCTCCACCGCCTGCCGGCTGTATTTCTTCGCCGTCTCGAAGTCTCCCGCCTCCGCGTAGCCGGCGGCCAGCGTGCTGATGATGTGGGCTTCCTTCCACTCGGTCGCCTCGCAGGCCTTCGTCGCCAGCTCGATCGCCCGCTTGCCGTCTCTCAGGGCGTCATCCGGCGACGTGGCCAGAAGCCAGGCGAGGTTGTTGAGCACCCCGTCGTCGTCGGGCTTCAATTCCAGGGCCTTCTCCAGATCGGCCAGCGCCTTGGCATGCTCGCCGATCGAGATCTCGGCGTCGCTGCGACCCCGCCAGCTCGCAAACTGCCCGGGTTCGAGTTCCAGCGCCTTCGTGAACTCTCTGACAGCCGCCCGCGGCTGCTTGGCTGCCAGGTGGAGCATGCCCAGCTGGCCATGTACCACGGCATCTTCGTCGTGCCGATCGAGGAGCCGACGAAAATCGCGGATCGCCGCGGCGTAATCATTTTTCTCGGCGGCAATCAGCCCCCGCAGTTCGAGCGCGGCCGGATGGTCGGGCTGCTTGGCGAGCACCTTCTCGATGTCGGCAAGCGCCTTGTCGGTCTCGCCCGCCTGCTGGAGGATCCGGGCCCGCAGGATCAACGGAATGGCTTCGTCGGGCTTCAGCTCGATCGCCTTGTCGAGATCGGCGATCGCTTCGGGCCGCTCGCCCTGCAGGGCCAGCACGCGAGCCCGCTGGAGCAGCGCCGTGGGTGCCTGCGGATTGATGTCGACCGCCTTGTCGAAGGCTTTCTCCGCCTCCTCCAGTTTCTCTTCCATCAGGTAGGCCATGCCGATCGCCTCATAGAGGGCGCCTTCCTCCGGCTCTTCCTCGATGGCCACCTCGAGATCGGCCCGGGCTTCCGCAAAGCGATCGTTGACCAGGTGAAAGAGCCCCCGCGTGCGGCGGGCCTCGACATCTCGCGGCGCGAGTTCCACCGCCTTGTCATAGGCCGCGGCACGCTCCTTGTCGTCGGCGGCAAGCCCCCCGAGCACGAGCTGCGCCCGACAGGCAGAAAGCTTGTCGTCGCCGAGCAGGTCGGTCGCCTTCTCCGCCTCCTTCCGGGCCCGATCCCGATTCCCCCCTGGCAGCGCTTCGAGCCGCGCGATCATGAGGTGGGCTTCGCCCAGATTGGGATCCCTTCGCACCGCCTCGTTGAGATCCCGCATGGCAAACGACCGCATCCGTGGCCACTGTGGATCGGGCACCGCCGCGTTGAAGATCGCGTCGACCACCATGCCGGCCCGATCCATGAGGGTGCCGGTGTAGAGCGCGTCGGCAAAATCCTTGGATTCGGGCGACAGCCCCTTGTCGATCGCCCGCCGGCAGAGATCGATCACGGTGGCGTAGTCATCGAGGCTGTTGGCCGACAATTTGGCCTCGATGGCCGCATCGAGATCGGCCTGCCCCCGCGGATCGTCGGCCCGGGCCGGCAGCGGGCCGACCATCAGCGACACCAGCAGCACCACGAACCACGACCACACCACCTTGAAACACATGGTGGCACACATGCAACGCGGGAGCGACACGGCAAATACCTCCGAGAATGTCTGCTGGGCAGGCTGCGGGAAGAGGCCACAGAGGGCTCTTCCACACACCATGAGTATGCAGAATCCTCACGAAAGCCGACAGCGGAAAACCGGCTGTCAGATGGCCGCCACACGGTGTTCGCCGTTTTTGCGGGCCGAGCGTCAGCCGCCTTGGCGGGAGACCAGGCCCCCTTCACCGCCGACCAGACGGGAGACGATCGACGCCCCGGATCGAGGATGGCGGGCCACGGCAGCGGCGGCATCCTCGCAAAGGGCTTCCAGACCGTTACAGCCGAGGCACCACCCGCGGTGCTTGGCCAGAGCGGCGGCGGCGGGCATCGACAGCGTGGTCAGGCCATTGAGGTGCAGGCCGAAGCGAAACCGCGACAACTCGCGGGCTCCCGCATCGCTCAACGACACCAGACCGTTGAGGCACAAATCGCCCTGATGCTTCGCCAGATGCCGGGCATCCTCGGCTGAAAGCGTTTCCAAATTATTCAGACAAAGCCCGCCCCGATGCGTGGCCAAGGCCTCGGCCACGCCGGTCTCGAGCCGCGCCAGGCCCTTGAGTTGCAGGTCACACTCGTTGCGGGCCAAGCCACGCGCGGTGGCGGCATCGAGCCGCCGGAGGGCGTTGAGCCGCAACACGTCTCGCCGGCCGGCCAACGCGGCCGCGGCGGCTGGCTCGAGAGAGTCGAGTTCCGAAAACTCGAGGATGCCGGTGCAGGTTCCGAGATACCGCGCCACCTCGGCATCGAGCTGCCGCAGCCCGGTGAGAATCACGGCCATCCGGTTATCCCGCAGATGGAATGCCTGCTCTGCGGTGAGCCGCCGCTGACCGCAGTAGAGCGTGGCAAGCTCCCGCGGCCCGGGCTCGCCGATGGCCGCCAGCATGAGCGCTGCCGTGCCATGAATACTGGCCGCATACGCCTGCCCCGCCAAATCGGCCACATCCGCCGCTGCAGCCGGAAGAGCCACGAGGCGGAGCGGCAGAGGTTCGGACTTGGCGACCTCGACTCGACGTGAGCCGCAGCCGATGGCGGAAGCCGCCATACACGCGAGAAAAATCCACAGAGCCTTCGGTCGCAGCCTTCCGGCGGCGACCGTGTTCAAAGGTGCAAACATCAGAGGTGCTCCTGAGTGAGACCGGGGGGACCGGGCAAAACCACGACATGCGTTTCAACGACGTGCCGTGACGATTCAGGACGATGGCAGGCAGGATCAACCAGGCGGGGATCGATCAATGATCGACGCGCGTACTGTACCGGCTGCACCGGAGTTGAACAACCGTTTTTGTGTCTCTTTTTTATAAGCCACCATCGTGGCCTCGGGTTTCTTGGCAAACGTCGGTTCGCTCTCGTAATCCTGCCCCCCAAGCGGGTAGCGCATGGTGGTTCAGCGAGGGGTTGCCCGTGCCACGGAGCCGGCGTTGGCAGGCGAGCGCAGGCAGGATGCCGAAAGCGAGCCTGGCATCGAGCGAGCGAAGGCCTGGACGGCCGTAGCGAGCGTCCGGCGATGTGGCATGGGCAACCCCGAGCCACGCGAACGTCCGGCGACATGGCACGGGCAACCTCGAGCGGCGTCGCCTCACAACGGCGCCGGCAGATCGCGACGGGAGAAGATGATCCCGCCGATCACGAAGCCGAGCACGCCGACGCCGAGCAGCACGCCGTCATACAGCACCAGCAACCGCCACGCATCGGCCGTGCCGCCGACCAGTCGCTGCGGCTCGTAGGCATTGAACACCGACAGGTAGCCGACCCAGGCAAACATCCCGCTCATCCGGCCGACGAGCTTGGCCAGGATCGAAAAAACGTAGAAGCCACAGAGGATCCCGATCGTGCGCCACCGATAACTGTCGGCCGCCGACACGGCGGCCGTGATCCCCGCCATGCAGACCATCAGGCCGAAGACATTGAGCACCGCCGGCCCAAATCGCGCCGGCTCGACCTTGCCGGCCCACGGGCCGAAGCTCACGGCCGACCACACCGACGCCAGCAACACGCTGCAGAGCACGGCGGCGCCCATCGTCGTGGCAACCGCCTGCGTGGTGAAGACGGCCCGGCGGGTCACCGGCTGGGCGAGCAGCATCTCCATCGTGCCCCGCTCCACCTGCCCCGACACGGCGTCACTGCCGCGGGTGATGCCCCAGACCGTGGCCGCAAGCACCACGACCGGATCGACGAAGGCCAACGCCACGCGGCCGGCATAGGTCGCCACTTCCGAAAACGGCACGCCCGAAAGCTTCTGCCAGTCTTCGGGAATCGCCCGTAGCAACACGTCGTGAAAGGCGTTCATCGGGATCTGCGCCGAGAGCCACAGATAGATCCAGGGAAACGCGCTCCACAAGGCCGCCATGGCGAGGACGAGGCCGCGCTGGTCGCCCCACGATTTTTTCCAGATGGCGGTGTTCCACATAGGTGCGTGACAGGTGGAAGCCTGTCCTCTCCTCGCTACTTGAATTGATCGTAGACGGCGGCGAGGCCGACCGGCTCGATGCGGACTTCATCGAGCGGCAGGTGGGCCAGCCAGCCGAGCAACGGCGCCAGGCTGTCGCCGGCATCGATCGTGATATCGCGGGCAGCGTCGCCCGCCGGGGTTGTGACCACGCTCACGCGGCTCTGCAACTCCGTGGGCACGTCGCCCAAGGGCCCGGTCAGCCGGGCGGTGATGCGGTGGCTGCGGCGCATCGCCTCGATCGACTGCTCGTGCACGATGCTGCCACGGCGGACGATCACCACCCGGTCGCAGGTCTCTTCCACCTCCGACAGCACATGCGACGAGAAGATCACGGTGCGGCCGGCGGCACGCGCCTCGAGCACGAGCTTCAATACTTCGGCCCGGGCCGTGGGATCGAGATTCGCCGTCGGCTCGTCGAGGATCACCAGTGTCGCGTCGGTGGCCAACACCACGGCGAGCGCGAGTTTCTGCCGCATGCCGGTGCTCATGCGGGCCACCTGCCGGCGACAGTCGAGATCGAGGCGGTCGGCCACGCGGGCCGCCTCGTCGCGGCGGCACTCCTTGCGAAGGTCGGCAAAGAAATCGAGCACGGCATGGCCGTTCATCCGCCGAAAGAGCCGGGCCTCGCCGGGAAGATAGGCCGTGTTGGCCCGCACCGCAAGCGACTCCCGCCGGCAGTCGAAGCCGGCGATCCGCGCCGTGCCGGCCGTCGGCACGATGTAGCCGAGCAGGAGCCGCAGTAACGTCGTCTTGCCGGCCCCGTTGGGCCCGAGCAGCCCGAAGATTTCCCCTTCGTGAACGGTGAGCGAGCACTGATCGAGCGCCGTAAACGCCCCATAGCGTTTGGTCAGAGAGTCTGTGGCGACCAGCATGCGAGTCCTTCAGGACTGATCGAGAGATTTCATTTCAGGAAATAGTAGCCGGCCAACACGAATCCGATGATGGCGACCAGTCGGCGGACGATCCGGGCCGGCATTCGCCGCGCCACGTGCGAGCCCGCGAGCCCACCGACCACGGCGGCAGCCGCCATCACGCCGGCGTGCCACCAGGCCACCTCCTGGGCGGCCAGCAACGATCCGCCGGCGAAGAGCACGGCGGCGGCCCCATTGACCACCATGCCGAGCACGTTCTTCACGGCGTTGAGGCGGTGGATGTCGCCGAGGCGGAGCATCCCGAGCATGGCAAGCATCAGGATGCCGATGCCGGCCCCGAAGTAGCCTCCATACACCGCCACCAGGAATTGCAGACCGCAGGCCACCACCACCGACTGTGGGCGAGAATCCGGAGCGGCTGCCGCCGCTGCGGCCCGGCCGGTCACCCACGGCTGCACCGTGAAGAGCACGGCCGACAGCAGGATCAGCCAGGGCACGAGCGCCGCAAACCATTCCGGTGGCAGCACGAGCACGAGCGCCGAGCCCACCACCGCTCCGACCACGCTCGGCAGCAGGAGCCAGCGGGCCCAGGCCGGCTGATCGGTGCGGTCGCCGCGATAGGCCCAGGCGGCGGCCATCGCGCCCGGCCAGAGGCCGATCGTGCTCGTCGCATTGGCGATCACCATCCGTGCCGGCGTGTCGGGGAGCAACGCAGTGAGCGCCGGAAACGTGAGGATCGTGCCGCCACCGGCCACGGAGTTGACCGCCGAAGCGATCGCGGTCACCACGGCCAGGATCGCCAGACCGACGGCATCGGGAAATGCCGTCGCCAAAATCGCAAGCGGGGCAACCATCATGGAGCGGCCTGCGGTGCGCCAGCCGGTGGCGGGGCGGGTCGGCCGCCGGCCCCCGGTGGGGCGGGAAAAGCCCGCGAGCCTCCGCCGCAATCGACCAGCAGGCAGCCGGCCCAAAAAAGCGGATGACGTGAGTCGGTGAGCACGGCCTCGGGCGACTGCGTGAGCCGTGGCTCGCGGCTGATGTCGGGCTCTTCGGCAGACACGATATCGACGGCGCGTCGCCAACTCTCCGCCGCGGGCCCTTCGGCGTTGCGGTGCTGATCGGCGACAAACTCCTCGATCAGATGCACCGTCGATCGCCCGCCCATCCGCCAGCGGCTGATCACGGCCGTGCGGCCGCCGGCGGCCAGCAGGTCGGTCGCCGCGAGAAAGAGATCGTCCCCCGGCCGGGCCGGCATTCGCGAGAGACCGCCGGCGGCTGCCGACTGGTAGCCGGGCAGCAGGACGGCGCGGGGCCGTTTGCGCGGTGATGCCACCCACTCGGCAAAGGTCATCCCCGGACGGCCAGGCCAGCCGAGGGCCAAGGGTCGGGCCGCCACGCTGCCATCTCCCGGCAGTTCGTCGAAGATCACCAGCGTGTCGACCAGTGAGGCTGCCGCCAGCAGCGGTGGCGCGTCGGCGGTGGTCCCGAGCAGCACCGGCTGCACAAGAGAATGCGACAGCCGCTCGCCGAGAAGCGTTGCAGCCTCGAGTGTGTCTCCCTTGTGGCGGCGGCCAAGATGCACCCCCACCAGCCCTTCCTCGCCAGTCCTCGTAAATCGATCGACCGCCAAGCTCCGCGTGGGGCAGTACCTGATCCGGCAGGTATCCCGCAGCAGCGGCGGAGCATCACCCGGCTGCAGCGGCTGGCGACCGCTGCCGGCGGGCAGAATCTCAAACGGCACGTACCACAGCGCACCATCGGGCACGATCACAAGTTCTTGGACGGCGTCATCACCGAGATTGATGCGAGCATCCTTGAAGAGCAGTCGCTCCACCCGCTCGGCGGCCAGCCGCCAGTCGGTGGTCGCCAGCCGCTCGGTGGGCACGGCCGCTGCGTCAAACAGACAGAGCGCCTTGAGCAGGCCGGTGATCTCGCGAACCAGCGTGCCCGGTTGCTTGATATCCCAGGCCGCCTTGCCGTCGGCCGCTTCGAGGATCCCGGTGAGCCCGGTCGACGTCCAGTGGAACGAGAGGATCACCTCGCCCGGCCGCAGCCGGCCACGGATCTCGGCCGGCGACAAGAGCGGTGGAAACGGAAACGTGGCCGGCTCGCGGCTGGCCGCCAATGCCGCGATGGCGGCAGCCCGTGCCGCGGCGGCTTGCCGGTAGGCGTCCCAATCAGCCGCGGCGGCAAACCCGACCGGGTCGGGTCGCTGCGCATCACGGGCGACACCCCGGAGGGCGTTGCCGGCGCGGGTCATCGAGTCGACCGCCACCGCGAGGGCCGGGTAGCGAGCCAGCAACGCGGCGCGACGTTCGGCATCCGCAGCGGAGAGATCCTCGGGGATCGTGCCGATGAGCGTCTCGATCGCCACGCGTCGCCCCCCCAAGGGCTGCGACTCCAGCCATCGCGCCCGAGCCATCGACTCGGCGGCCGCCTTGCCCTTTTCCAGACCGCGCCGCGCCGCCACCGCCACCCACGTCTCGAAAGCCTCTTGCCGCGGCGCGGTGAGCGTCGCCAGCGTGCCGACCGGGTCGAGGGCAAACCAGCGCGGCGGTGGATCGCCGAGCAGCTTCTGAAACAGCTCATTGGCCCGCCGGTCAGAAACGACCGATGTGCCACCCCTCACCAGCTCGACGAGTTTTGTCGTTTGAAACAATCGCTGCCCGCGGGGCTGGATGATGCCGATGCTGCGGAGCAGTTCCCGGTCTCCGGCAGCCGTGTCGCCCGTGCGGTAGGCGACGGTCGCCGCGGCGTACGCGACATCCGCGCCACACAGGCCCCGGCCGGCATCACCGCGAAGCAGTCGTGCATCGACACCGGTGAGCACCTGGGCCGCCGCCGCCGGATCACCGCCCACGGCCAAGCACTCCGCCTGCGTCGCCAGAAGCCGCGCATGCAGCACGGGCAGATTGCCCCGCGCCCAGCCCGCCGCTCCGCTGAGCGCGGTCGGCACGCCGCGAGTGCCGGCCGCGAGGTGCGCGACGCCGGCCAGAGAACACGCCTCTTCGAGAGCGCGGGCATCGCCGAAGTCGGCGGCGGTGTAGGTGGCTTCCGTAAAAAATGCTGCCGCCTCGGCATCGCGGCCGGCATCGAGGGCGATGCGTCCCATCCCGATCAGCCCCCAGCAGGTGAGCGGGTGATCAAACTGGTTTTCGGCGAACAGCCCCGCCTTGAATCGGCCGAAGGCCTCGTCGGTTCGCCCCTGGGCCCAGCAGGCCATCCCCAGCGCCACATCGACCCACGCCTGCGAATAATGGTTGGGAGGCGCGAGCCGTTTGCCGAGCAGTTGCCTGAGGTCGGTGAGCAGGGCGGTCTCGCCGGAAAGTTCGCCGAGGATCGAGCCGTGTCGATAGATGGCGACGACGATCGCCCGCATGATCGGCTGCGGACGGATCGGGAAATTGACCGGCGCCGCAAGCACGCCCCCCTTTTTCAGCACCGCTTCGGGATTCGATCCCTGGCGGATCGAAACGACATCGGGGAACACCGCCGGCGTGGCATTGCGAGTGCTGCGGCCCCAGGTTGCCACGCGGGCCTGGCTTCGCGGGCGGAGCCGTTGAGCAGGGAACTGCACGGCCAGCAGCCAGTCGCCGTGCACGGTCGCCAACCGCATCGCGTCTTCATACGCGGCCACGGCCTCCCGCAGACTCCCCAGTTCAAAATGGCATTCACCGACGAGCGCCGCGGCGGCGATCGAATCGATCCAGCGCTGCCCTCCCACCTGAATCGCCCCCTGGTATTCACGACGGGCGACTTGCAGCGCGTCCTGATAGTCGCCGCCGGCGAGCGATGCGAGCGCCAGGTCGTGAGCCTGGGTGGGAACGGTTCGTTCGCCGCCGTCGAATCCCGGCTGGGCCCCCGTCGGCCGGCCGACCACGCACGCCGCCACGACGAGAGCCCATGCTCCGACTGTTCCGCAGCCATTCGCCCTCATGTAGAAACCCGGCATGTCCGTGTTGTACACCGGCCACGGCAACCCCGCCTCCGGCAGCCGTTTGGCGGTCTGGAAAAGGGAGGCAAAAAAATGGCGAAGGCCGGGGGCCGCCTGGAGCGATCGCGACGGTTGACAAAAGTTTGCGGCCTGTGCCGGCCGATAACCCTTGCATGAGCAAGCACCAGCCCACAACCCGCCGCGACCGCCTTCTCTCCGCCACCATGCTTGCCGCCATGGCGGTGGGTGCGGTCGGGCTGACGGGCTGCCAGGTCGACGTGGGCGGCCAGACGCTCCCCAGCCCGTACTACCTGCAGGACGACATTCAATACTTCCCGTCAGGCCCCGAATTCAAGCTCTCCAAAGAAGCTGCCGCCCTGAAGGCCTACAAGGATGAGATGAAGGGCGACTCCCCGTGCAACAACTGCGGCCACTGCGACAGCTGCCGGTAACGCGGTCGACCCCCGAGAAGTCGCCATTTTGCGGCCCTTGATCTTTTAGCCGCGGCGAATACATTCAGGATCCGTGGGAATCAGCCCCACAAAAGGCTTTTTTAAAGCAAAACAGTGGGATGTAAGCCCATTTTGAATGGATTCTGGCGTGCCGCGGAGGCGGTTGGGCGTGATCTTTTTCCGAGCGAGCGTCGCTGATGTCCGCCGTTCCCGAGCTGCTGATCGGCGAGTTTGTCCGCACGCTCGACGAGCGGTTTCGGGTGGGGCTCCCGCCGGAACTGCTCGATCCGCTGCGGTCGGCCGGGCCGCGGCTGGTGCTCGCGAAAGAGCGGGCCGGCTGCCTTTCGCTCTGGCCGGCCGCCCTCTGGAAGCCCCGCATCGACGCGGCGATCGACGTCGTGCGGAGCAAGCTGCAGGCGGGGCTGCTCGCGCAGCGGGTGGGGCAGGTGCAGGACCTGGGTCGGCTGCTCTCAACGCGGCACAAAACCGTGACCGTGGCCGAACGCGGCCGGCTGGTGATCCCCGAAGGCTTCCGCGACTTTCTCGCGGTCGAGCCGGGAGCCGAATTGATGGTGGTGGGCGCCGCGGTGTGCGTGGAACTCTGGCAGCCTGCCGCCTGGAACACGTACGTCGCCGGCGAGATGCCGGCCTTTCGTCAACGGATCGACGAACTCACAGCCTGACGATTTCAGCCACGACGATTTCAGCCATGCCCGGGAGCGAGGAAGCGGTTTCCACCTGACGGTCCATCCGCGCAGGAAACGAACACCACGGAGCGGTCGCCCCACAGCACGGATGCTGCCGAGGGACCTCCCCCGGGCATGGCTTTTTTGAAGCTGGCTTTACGCCGGCATCACGATACCGAGCCGCACCAACTGCGGCAGGCTGGTCTTCACAAAGGCCTCGCAGGCCTGCTCGACAAACTGCAGCCGCTCGGCCGCGTCGGCCACGGCCTTGCCGTCTTTCTGCAACGAGCGGCCACTGCCGGCGAGCCGACCGTCGACGCGGGCCGTGAGCCCCTCGGCTCCGCCTTCAACCAGTTCATGGAGAATCGCGGCGTCGAAATCGCCGAGAGAATGGCCGGTGCCTGTCGTCACACTGGCCATCGCCACCGGACGCCCGCCGAGCGCATCTGTGGCAAGCACGGCGCGGTTAAAGGCATTCGGAATCGTCACTGCCGTAGTGGAAACCGCCTGCTCATGTTCAGCCGCGCCGGCCGAGATGTCAAAGAGGCCCATGGCCACTCCCGCGTCAACGGCTCGAACAAGATCGGCCGCCGAGGTTTCCGACAATTCCTTGGTGGCCGCCAACTCGGAAAGCCGCATGCTCTTGGCCGACAGCAGTTTGAGCAGCGATTGATAAAGCGGCCCCTGAACAGTCGAGGTAACCACACCAAGATTTACTTGATAGGGAAGCGTGATGTCCGGTCGGCTCACGCGGAAATAAAAGTCGTCTGCCTCGCGGAGCCGGTCGCTGATCTCCTCCATGATCTGAGGCCGTTTTGCATACACGTCCCACCGGAATGCCGTGTTGGCACAAAAGTCTTTATGAGACTCGGTAACCAGACGATTCGTGGTGGTTCGGAAAAGTTCCTGAAACTCCGGACGAACACAGAGATCCCAAAAATTGGTGAATACCGGCAGGCTTCCCACAAACGCCATCTCTGCACCGCCGAGCATCCCAGCCACATCGGCAAAGTAAAAGCTTGTCCAATGCTCGTTGAGATATTCGTGGGCCAGATACCGCACATCCTGTTTGAGAAGGCCGTCGACGTAGGCTGCGGCCCGCGGATTGTCGACGAAATATTTCGCCTGTTTATCCCGGATGTAGACGAGGTAGGAAACCGCGTCGCGAATCCGCTGCAGACTGTCTCCCTGCCGCAGCGCGGCGTACTGGCGGAGGATCCCTCGGATCGGTTGCAGATGAGCCCAGCCCGGCATCGCGTTGTAACTCACGAGCAGGAGGCCACCGGGGGCGAGGTGCTTTTTCATGATGCCGAGAATTTGACCGCGGACATCTTCCGAAACCCAGCTAAAAACTCCGTGCAGGGCGATGAATTGGAACTTCCCCAGGTCTTTGCCGAGTTTGCCAAATTCAGCGGTGATGACCTTCACATTTTTCAGGCCGGCCGCCTTGATCTCCTTCTCGGCCGACGCCGTGTGTTCGGGATTGATGTCGACCCCGACGAATTCCCCCTGCGGATTTGCCGCCGCAAGTGTGGTCAGGGTTCGCCCGACTCCACATCCGAGTTCCAGGTAGCGAAAGCCCGCCTCGGCCGCCGGGGGCTTCACACGATTCAGTGCCGCGACGTAACGCATCGCGACAGGAGCCATGTTCGGATAGAAACCGGGGATATAGGAAACGTCGGTGATATAACCTTCGGCGTTCGTCGGCATTCAATTATTCCTCCTCAGGAGGCGGCGATTATAGCGGTCGCCGGCAGAAAGTCATCTCGTCACGGGCATTGGGGAGCCGACGGCGCGAAGCCGCAGGTTTCGGGGCCGAGGGAGGTGTCGGCGGCGCGGAGGTCGCTGTCGGCCCGCCAGAATTCCTGTCGCGCCATGATCTCCAGCAGCGCGGCGTCAAACTTCGCCTGCTCACGGAGCGTGACGCGGAGCACGTCGCTGCGACCGAGCCGCAGCTGTTCCCGCTCGGCACGCGCCACGATCGTGGCCAAGTCAACCTGATCGGCCACCTGCTCGTGAAACGCATACGCCCGCTCGAGCAGGGAATAGGCATCCTGCACCTCGGCCCGAATCTGGTCTTCGGCATACTGCAGCTGCTTGTCGAGCTGCACGAGCTGCGAATGGATCGCCTGCAGGCGACCGCGGGCGTCGCGACGCTGGGCCGGCATCTGAAACACGAGCGCCGCCTCGAGCACCTGCCGATCGAGGCCGTTGGGGCCGGAGAGCGAGCTCTTCCCGAAACCGGCGTCTTGATTGCCGACGATCTGGGCGTCGAGCCCGGGCAACGTCTGGTTGTGGGCCAGCCGGCGATCGACGAGCAGCCGCTCCCGCTGAAGCGCCAGCCGTTGAAACTCGGGCCGTCGCGCCAGGGCCCGCGACAGCGATTCCTGAAACATCGTCGGCTTCGGCTCGACCGGCTGGGGTGATGGCCGCAGGCGGTTTTTCCCGGCCACGAGCGGCTGGCCGCTCTCGTCGCGATGGAACAACGACAGTCCGATGGCCGCCTCTTGCACGGATCGATCGGCCTTCACCACGAGTCCCTGACGGAGGGCGATGTTTTGCTGATTGTCGAGCCGCTCGATGTTCGCGATCGCTCCGCTTTGCACCCGCAGGGCGAGTTCGAGATCCCGCTCGGCGGCGAGGTCGACGAGATATTCGGCGGCCGTCCGCCGCTCACCACTGCCGAGCCAATTCCAGTAGGCCCGCGCCGCGGCCCGCATGTAGTCGAGCCGGCTTCGTTCAATGGCCGGCTCGGCCAACGAGATGTCGATCTGGGCGCGGGCGCGGCCGGCCCGCGCAGAATCGATGTCGCGATTCTTTGCCAGCGGCACGGTGAGGCCGCCACGAAACTCACCCGTGTCGGCTGTCAGCTGCTTGAGGTTGTAGGTGGGGAAATCACCGAAGCCGGTTCGGTAGCCACCAAACATGCTGATACCGCCGTAGGGCAGAAGCTGCGCCATGCCGAAGTCGGAGCGGTAGTTTTCGTAGGTGCCGGGTGCCAAGGCGTTGCCGGAGCCATTCACGTTGGTGTCGAAGGCGCCCATGGCGCTGGTCAGCCGGCCGGCGGCGATGCCCCGCTCCCGCTCGACGGCGAGCAGCAACGGGTAATGCCGCATCACGCTCTCGAGCACCTCGCAGAGCGTGAGCGGCTGATCGCGGTTGTCGACGCTGGCGCCAGGAATGACGCCTTCCTCGGGCGGCGGCGGCGGGGCCTGGCCCGGTGGCCGCGGCAAACGCTCCAAAGGCCGAGGAACTTCTTCGACCTGCAGCGGGATGGCGAGGCCATCGTCGTCGGTCGGCGGCGGCAGGGTTTGAAACGACTGCAGGGCGATGCTGGGCAGGGTTCCCTCGTCGACCTCGTGGCTCGCCATCACCGCCGTCGGCGGCTCGAGCAGCGCCCACTCTTCGGCGCGGGCGTGGCAAGTCAGTGCGACGAGCAGCGCAACGGCGGCGAGGCACTGTACAGCTACGCTTTGCCCCCGGGCTCGCGCCCGGGGCTTTGTGGAGGAAAGGCTCGCCTCTTGCCAACAAGCCCACGGCGCACGTCGTGGGGCCAGCCGTCCCGCCCTTACTTCACCTTGATCTTCGGTGGCTTCGGGGCTTCGGGGCCCTTTTTGATCGGCGACATTTCCGGCGGGAATCCATTGAGCCGCCGCCAGAGTTCGAAGCCCAGCGACACCCGATTCAAAAACACCCAGCCCACCGCCTGATTGCCCTGCCGGAGAAACTCCTGATCGGGCCACACCTCGCCCGGCCACATCGATTCCGGCTCCACCAACACGCGAAACTTGCCCGTCGCCCCGCTGGCCGGGTCGACCTGCCGCACCTTGCCGCCGAACGTGCCGATCGACAGCTCCGGAAAGGCCGCAAACTGGATCGCCGGCCAGCCCTCGAACTGCAGCCGCACCTGCGGCATCTGCCCGGTCCGTTCCGCGAACCCGAGCACCAGCGGCGCATCGATGCCGTCGAGCAAGAGCTCGACGACACGGTCTTTGGTGTCGGGCACGATCGTGCACAGTTCGTCGCCTTCCTTCACATACTGTCCGCCCTGGCTGACGTTGGCCGCCACGCGATAGACGACGCCATCGCAGGGAGCCACGACCAGCCGGGCCTTGAAGCGTTCGATCTGGTTGTCGATCTGCTGGAGTTCACGCTGGATCGTGAACAGGTTTTGCTCGCTCTTGCGGAGGTTGCTGCGGGCCACCGCGATGGCCGACATGCCGGCCGCGTCGGCCTGCAACACAAGCGACTCCTGTGTGAGAAGCGCGGCCTGGGCGCGTTGGATTTCGGCGATGGCCTTGTCGGTGTCGGTGATGGCCCGGTCGGCCCGCATCTGGGCCTCGTCGCGGTTGATCTTGCTCTCGAGGCCGCCGAACGTCGGGTTGCTGAAGAGGTCCTCGAACATCTCCGAGCGGCTGCGCTCGAACGACTGCGCAAACGCCGCATTGGCGCGAACCTGCTCCGCGACTTCGATGGCCTTCCGTGCTGCATCTCGATTCGCCTTTGCCGCATCGACCGCCGCCTCGCGAGCCGCTTCCTGGGCTTTGGCGGCGGCCGCCTGTTCGTCAACCTCCTGCCGTGCGGCCACCAGTCGCTCGGCCAGAAACTGCCGCTGCGCCTCAAGCCTTGCCGCAAGCTCAGGATCGTTGTCTTCGATATCGACCAGCGGATCGTTTAACTTCACGCGACTTCCCTCGACCACGTGCCAGGTCCGCACCTGGCCCGAAACCCGCGCCGTGGTCACCTGCATCCGCTCGACTGGGGAATATGCGACGACCGTTCCCCGGCCCACCACGGTCTGCTGCCAAGGCACGAGGGCCAGCAAGAATGGGGTGGCGAGGAAAAGCAGGAAAAGGAAGCGGGCCAGCCAAAGCACCTTCCTTGGCGTGGCCACACCTTCCATCAGGTTGTCGTGGGTTGGAGAGTGACTCATGACCAGTCCACCGTGGAGTCGCAGAGATTCATGATGGAGTCGCGGGATGTGACGACGACGAGCGTCCACGGATTGTCGCGGGCGAACAGCGAGTCGATGAGCTCGGGGCAGTCATTGATGTCGAGCCCGTCGAGCATTCCGTCGATCAGGAGCAGTCGGGGCTTGCCGGCGATCGCACGGGCGATCGAGAGCCGCAGGATCTCGTTGGTGGAGAGGGGCCGCCCATCGGAGCCCAGCGGCGTGCTCACGCCTTGCGGCAATCGAGCGGTTTCATCGTGGAGCCCGACCATCAAAAGAGCCTCGCGAATGTCGGCAGCCGACAGTTCATTGCGGCCTACTCGAATATTCTCGGCAACCGTGCCGGCGAACGTCTCGGTATGCCCCACCAAGGCGATCCGTAGCCGGGTGACGGCCCGGTCGATCGAGCGGGCATCGATGCCGTCAAATTCGAGCAATCCCTCGTGGGGCACTCGCAGCAGGGCGAGTGTTTCCAGCAGAAATCGCTTGCCACAGCCCGACTTGCCGGTGATCGCAATCCGCTGGCCGGCCTGCACTTCCAGACGCTTGACCCGGTTGCGGTAATGAATCTCCGCCACCGCCCGCATCGGCTCGTCGCTCTCTGGCAGTCGCTCGCCACCGGCCGGCTCCAGCGGCAGCTCCTCGATCACGCCCAGTTTGTCGAGCGACGCCTGGAGGTCGTAGAAAATCTCGAGGTATTTGCCGCTCTTGGACAGCGCCGTCAGCACGAGCGTGACGATCAATTCGCCGGCCACAAGCTGGCCAAGCGTGAGCTGTCGGTTGATCACCAGCCAGCCGCCGAGCCCCAGGAGGACGGCGCTGGCGATCGCCTCCAACAACAACGCGAAGATCGTCTGCCGCCAGACGATGCGAAAATGCTGCCGCCGGCAGGCGATGTAGTGGCTCGTGAGTTCCGTGGCCCGGTCGATGGCCACGCTGCCACCGCGGCCAAACCGAAACGTGTGGGGGCACTTGGCGATTTCCTCGAGCCAGCCGGCCACGTCGAATTTCGCGTAGCTCTCCGTGATCGCCGTCCGCACGCCGCCGATCCCGAGCACAACGAGCAGGAAGACGATCAGCCCGACGAGCACGACGGCGAAGGTGAGCAGATAGGGATGGTAGAACGAGAGTACCGCCATACCGACGATCGTGATCATCACGACGCCCGTGCCCTCGACCAAGAGCGTGGCGAGGGCTTTCTGCTCGGAGGCGACCTCGAAGAACCGGTTCACGATGTCGGTCGGGTTGCGGCCGTCGAACGACTCGATCTCCGCCTTGGCGAACCGCACGGCGAAGTCGTGGGCGGTGCGGGCGAAGATCCGCCGCTGCAGGTATTCGACCACCAGCACCTGCATCGCCCGGAGGAGCGCCGCAAAGAGCAGGAATGCCAGCATCACGAGCGCGAGCACGATCACCGGCCAGAGGAGCACGCCGAAGGCGACCACATTGACCAGCGCCTCGATGGCCGCGGGCGTGGCGATCGATAACAGGCCCGTGCCGAGGGCAAAGGCGAAGATCATGTAGACATCGCGCCGCTCGAGCCGCAGGATGGCCACGAGACGAGCCCAGGGGCCTTTCCTGGGGGCATGATGACCGTGATGGTGCGCGTCGTGTGCCATGGGATTTCGCGACGGTATCGTGACGAAACCCGGCCCCAGGGGCCATGCCAATTACCGCGGCAGCGTGGCCCGGCCGAGGGCCGCCAGCCGCTCCCAATCGGCCGCGATGGGAGGGCGGCCGGTTGCTCGGGCCAGCACCATGCGGCACCAGCAATCGGCTGCCAGCAACGACCGCTCGTCGCCGAGCATGTCGCCACGGTGGGCGACGGCCAGCACGCTCACCAGGTCGCGCACTTCGGCCGCGGAGCGACCCACGAGCAGCTGGCGGTCGGCCAGCCGCCGACCGTGTGTGCGGACAAGCCGATCGATGCCCAGGGCGGCCTTGCCAAGCAGCCGTCGCGCCTGGCGGGCGTGGGCTCGCAGCGTGCGATCGAGAATCGATCGGCCATCCGGTGGCGCTGCGGCTGCCAGCCGGCCGACCCGCCATGCGAGCCACTGCAGCGCGGCCCGCCGCTGCGAGCCGCCGATCGCCGGATGATGTTTCACAAGCCCCTTGAAGAGCGCCAGCCCGAGCAGATCACTCTCCCCTTCGTAGATCGTCACGGCGAAGTGATCATGGAACGAATCCCCGAGCGGATGGCCGACAAGAAACGCGCGGCCACCATGCACGCCGAGCGCGTCGATCGCCCCAGCGCGGACGCACTCGCTGGCGATCACCTTCGCCGTGATCGCTTCCAACTCGCCGGTCTGGCCGGCGTCGATGGCGGCCGCCGCACCGGCGGCGAGGCTGTCGCACGCGAGGATCGAAGCCGCCAGCCGACCGAGCCGCCCCTGGACGAGTTCGCGTGACCCGATCGGCTCACCCCACGTCCGCCGTTGCATCGCAAACGCCGCGGCCTGATCGAGCAGGATTCGCAGCGTGCCGGCCGCCTGCGCGGCGAGGGTCACGCGGCCACGGTTGAGGCCGTGCCAGACAATCTTCATGGCCTTCATGGCGTCGTTCGAGGCGTCGGGCTTCATGGCATCGGATGGCGAGCCTCCTGTCACATATGGCGGCATCGTGAGCACATCGCGGTCGTCGATCGGGAAGCGGTCAAACTCGAGCGCGTTGTTATGGGCGTGCTTCAGGGGATGAAGCGGATACCCGACGAGGCGAAAGCCTGCGGTATCGGCCTCGGGCAGCCGCACGAGCACCACGCAGGCCCGACCCTCCCGCTTCGCCAGCACCTTCACCAGCCGGCCATAGGTGGCGCCGGTGATAAACATCTTGGTGCCGCTGAGTGTGAGCCGGCCATCGATGGTTTCGATCCGCGTTGCGGCCGCACCAAGATCGCAGCCCGCATCGGGCTCGGTGCCGCCGAAGATCGAGAGCGGCATTCCCTGCGCCAGGCCCGGCAGGTGTCGAGCCTGCTGCTCCGGCGTGCCAAATGCCGCCACGGCCGAGACGGCGCCGATCGAGGAATGCACCGAGAGCAGGCCGGCGGCCGTGGGCACACGCGCGGCGATCCGCGTGATGGCGGCGGCGAGTTCCTGCATCGAGCAGCCGGTGCCGCCGAAGGCTTCCGGCACGGCGAGCCCCCACAGACCGGCCTCACCGAGGGCCTCTTCCGCGGCTCGAGAAAAGAGCCCGGTGGGGACTGGCGGGGCATCGTGAAGAGGGGCCCGGCGCTTGTCGGCAGCCGGCAACGGATCGTAGAGGGTGCCGGCCTCCCGCAGCCGGGCGATGGCCTGCTCGGCCTGCTCGAGGACGGCCGCCACCGCTTCGCGCGTGGGGTCGATCGATCGCGCCGCAGCACCCGCCAGCCCGTCGTCGCCAACGCCATGCCAGAGCAGCGTTGGCAGCCACGGCCGAGGCCGGCTCGTGACGGGAGGAGTCGGCATGCGGTCGCTGCCCGATGGCACGATCGCCAGCCAGGGCGGTGGTTCACGACCGGTCTCGAGCGACTGCTGCGCCGCCGCGGTGACCCATGCAAAATGGTCGGCGATGACCGGCCGCTTGAGTTTGAGCGAGGCCGTCGCCTCACCGTGCGCCGCGTCAAAGGGTCGGCCGAGGAGCACGGCCCGCCGCACCCGCCAGGCTCGCGGCAGATGCTGCTGGCGGCGGGCCAGCCGGCGGGCCAGCCACGCGAGCACCCGCGGGTGGGCCAGCGCCGCCCGTTTGCTGAACACCCGCACGCCCATCCGCCTGATCGCGGCGCGGATCACGGACGGCTCCGGCACGACCACCGCCACCGGCCACGGGCAGCCGTCGCCGAGCACACACACCTGTGCGACAGCCTCATCTTCGGCGAGTTCCTTCTCGATCTCGGCGGGCGGCACCTTCATGCCGGTGGCCAGCACGATCGTGTCGGTCAGTCGACCGGTGATGCGGAGTTGGCCGTCGGAGTCGACGGCGGCCCGGTCGCCGGTTTCCAGCCAGGTGTCGGCAACGCAGGGCGTCTCACCGCCGCCGCCGTCGGCTGGTTCGATGATTGCCAGGGCGCGGCACGGCGTTCGCACGAGCAGTTGGCCGCGCGACTCTGCCCGTTCATCAAGCCGCACCTCCACACCCGGCAACGGCAGGCCCACCGCTCCCGGCCGATTGATCCGCGGATTGGAAAGCGCCACCACCGGCCCCGCCTCGGCGAGTCCATACCCTTCCACGAGCGGCACGCCGTGCGTGGCGAAGCAGATGGCCGTCCGCTGCCGCAGCGGTGCCCCCCCCGACACACCCACCCGCACACGGCCCCCGAGAGCGGCGGCGAGGTCGGCGATCCGCCCGGCGGCCACACCCCGCTCCAGCCGATCAAAGAGCGCGGGCACTCCCAGGATCACCGTCGGGGCTGCGCGACGCGCGGCCTCGAGCACCTGCAGCCGATCGGCCACCACGCTCAGGCAGCCGCCCCGCACCAGTGCCGTGTAAAGATCGCCCACGCGAGCCAGGGCATGGCTCATCGGCAGCCAGGAGAGCCGCAGGTCGTGGGGCTCGTCGAGAAACACCTCGGCCGATGCCACGGCATTGGTCACCAGCGCCCGCTGGCCATGCACGATGCCCTTCGGCCGGCCGGTCGTGCCCGATGAGAGCACGATCGTGGCGGGAGCGTCGGGATCGCAGGCACTGGCGAAGCGGGCCAGTCGCATCTGCACCGCGGCGTGATCGACAGGCTCGTCGGCCGACCGCCACGGCGGCAACGAAATCTCCTCGATCGCGGTGGGCCGGGCGGGCCGC
>CAYZFV010000250.1:0-4529 GCA_964477765.1 uncultured Candidatus Kuenenia sp. | reverse complement strand
GTCGAGGAATGACAGGCCGCGGTTGCGGTACTTCTTGGCGATCGAGACCACCAGGCGGAGGTTGCCTTCCGAGAGGCCCCGCTTCGCCCTCTGATACTTGGCGAAGATCACACGGATCTCGTCGACCCGCCGCTTCAGGCTCCGGGGGGTTTCCTGGCAGGCCTTGAGGATGGCCCGGTATTCCTCCACGAGCTGCGCGCGGGCCGAGGGTGGCTGCTTCGTCCGCTTGTGGGCGTCGATCTTGGTCTTGAGTTCCTTCAGCCGCGACACGAAGCCTTCGAGCGTCGGGATCATCGCCTCGATCCGCTGTGTCCGCAGGCCGAGTTCCTCGATGAGCCGCACGCACCGCTGCCGGCGGCGGCCCAGCCGGGCCCAGGCCTGCCGTCGCTCGCCCATCTTTTGCTTCTTCGACAGGGCGATCCTGTAGTCGGCCTTGTTTTGCTGAAGCAGCACCTCGAGCGTCCTGAGGTTGTGCGGCAGCCGGCCGAGGATCTGGTCTTTCTCCAGCCGGTCGGTCACCGACACCTGCACGGTACGATCGAAGGGAAGTTCGCCGCGGTGCACCCGCGAGAGCACCTTGAAGGCCTGCTGACAGACGTATTCACACTCCAGCAATTTGGCGCGAAACTGGGCTCGCGTCGTCTCGATCCGCCGCGCGAGGTAGATCTCTTGGGCGCGGGTCAACAACGGGATCTCGCCCATCTGGGTGAGATACATGCGGACCGGGTCGTCGGACCAGTTTTCAACCTGCTCGGCGAGCACTTCCTCCGCGTCACCATTGGCCTCGACATCGGCGTCTTCGGCGAGTTCGCCTTCGGGCACCACCGTCGTGTCGGAGTCGTCGTCGAGAAGTTCGGCATCGGCCTCTTCGGCGTTCACGACCTTCTCGGTCAGTTCCTCAACTTCCTGCGGATTGGAGACAACGTCGTCTTCGAGTTCGTCCAGCAGCGAGTCGTACAAGGGGAAGCTCCTTCAGGATCCTAAACCATTGAACAGGCAAACATGATCAGGCGAATGTCCGCCCGTGAGATGCCTCCAGGCACCGATGCATCATTCGTGGAGTCGACAGTGTGATTCAAGGCGCGACCAAGTCCAGTGCCCGAAAAACCTCCCGAGAGCCGACCAGTTTTCGGCAGGCGGGGGGATTGGCGTCGCTGGGGGAAGGCCGGTTGACAAGGGAGAAAAGGGGGAGACGATCGGGAACCTGCCACGGGTTCCGGGGGCCCAAGATTATGTCGCCACGGGCGCGGGAAAGCCAACTTATTTTGCGGTGCCGAATGGACAAAATTCCGAAAAACGGTCGTTCGGTGGTAAAAATTTCCGGCGGAAGTGTTTCTGCGGCCCGTCGGCTGCCGGCCGCTGTGGCGCCGGGTCGCCGCTGCAGGCGCTCTGTTTCCGGGTTCTAGGTTTGTTTGCTTGGTCGGGGATCGATCTCATGAAAACGTTTCGGCTGCCGTGCGAATGCTCGCATGCCATCGTGGTCACCACCGGTCAGGCAGGGGGAGTCGTGAACTGCCCGGCCTGTGGCCGGGAAGTCGCCGTGCCAAAACTTCGTGACTTCAGCCAGCTGGAAGTGGTCGAGGCCAGAACGGGGACGCCCCGCACCGGCTGGCGGCTCGCTCATGCCTGCATGCTGGCGGGTGGTGTCACTGCTGTGCTGGCCTGGGTGGCCGCGGCGGTGTTGAGCGTGTCGCCGCAGGCCACAATCACCGCGGAAACGATCCGGGCCAACGTGGCGGCGGCCAGTGACAAGCAGATTTTCGAAGCCTGGAAAGCCCTGTCGCAATCGGTCGTGGCCCGACCGCCCTTGCCGGAAGAAAAACGGCTGCAGCAGAGGTCTCATTTCTGGCAGGGCGTGTCGCGGGGGCTGCTGGTGATCGGTGCGGTCGGCGTCTTGGTGGGGCTGGCCGGTGTCGGAATGTGGTCCGCAGGCCGTGGACAGCAGCGATGAGAGCCGCATTCATCAAGCAGACGGGTGATCCCCACGCGATCACCGTCGGCACCCTGCCCGATCCTGTGCCCGGCCCTCGCGAGGTGCTCGTGGCTGTGAAGGCCTGCGCGGTCAATCCAATCGATACGTATGTTCGTGCGGGCACCGTCGCCATGCCGCTGACGTTTCCCTTCATCGTCGGCTGTGATCTGGCCGGCGAGGTCGTGGCCGTCGGCAGTGACGTCGACCGGTTTCGCCCCGGCATGCGGGTCTGGGGCTCCAACCAGGGCGTGCTCGGGAGACAGGGCACGTTTGCCGAACTGGCGGCTGTCGATGAGCGGTGGCTCTATCCGACACCGGATGGAGTGAGCGACCGCGACGCCGCGGCGGCGGCCCTCGTGTCGATCACGGCCCACCTCGGGCTGGTGGAGCATGCCCGACTCCGGGCCGGCGAGACGATCTTCGTCAACGGCGGCTCCGGTGGCGTGGGCACCGCCGTGGTGCAGATCGCCAAGGCCTTGGGCGGCCGCGTGATCGCCTCGGCGGGCACGGTGCAGAAGCGGGAGAATGTGAAGCGGCTCGGTGCCGACGTCGTGGTCGATTATCACGATCCCACGGCGCTCCTCGCGGCGGTTCGTGAGGCGGCCCCCGACGGCGTCGACGTGTATTGGGAAACGATCCGTGAGCCGGCCTTCGATCAGGCGGTCGAGATGCTGGCCGACGGCGGCCGGATGGTGGTGATGGCCGGCCGCGACGCCCGGCCGCCGTTTCCGGTTGGACCGTTTTATGTGAAGCAGTGCCGGCTGCTGGGATTCGTGATGTTCAAGGCCTCGAGCCAGGCGCAGGCGGCGGCCGCGATCGACATCAATCGCTGGCTCGCGGCGGGATCCCTGCGGGTGCCGATCGATCGGGTGCTGCCGCTGGAAGCGACCGCGAAAGCCCATGCGATCCAGGAGGCGAGCACCATCCACCGCTCCGGCAGCCTCGCCGGCAAACTCGTGATCGATCTCGAGAAGGGGTAATCAACTAGCGGCCGAAGGACCAGGGCCAGCGTGCGGCACGGGATGGCTGGTTGGCTTCTTGCGGTCGCGGTGGCTGCTGCGGCCGCTGTTGACTGCTCGGGGTGGCGGCCTGCCGGTGTGCTTGGGCCGCACGGTCGTGGTCTTGGGCCGCCCTTTCAGCCCGGATCTTCTGCAGCTCCTCGTCGACCGCCCCGAAGGTGGCGCGGAGGTTGGGGAACAGGCCGTCGAACGCCGATGGCGGCTGCTGCGGCTCGGTATTGGGATGGGTTTCGAGCGTCGGCGCCTGGGCGACTCGCGGCACTGATTTCGACTTCGATCGAGCGGTCGCGACCGGGGCCGTGGGTCGCTTGGCGGTGGTCTGCGGACGCGGCTTTGTGGGGGCAGGCTGCGTGTTGCTTGCTGTCTGCTGCGTCTCGCTGCGAGTGGTCGCCGACGGAGCGACCTGTTGTTGCTCCACGACCTGCGTCGGAGCCGGCTGGGCTGGCACTGTTTCCACAGGGGTCTGTGGTGCGGGCGATGTGAACGATGCCTCCGCCTGCACGGCGATCCGCTCCGGCACCACCAGATACCGCTTGGGCGCGGCGGCCACGGGCTGGGCGGACGTGGCCTCCGGCTGGGCTGGTGCTGCTTCCGCTTGCTCGGGGGTAGGTTCCGTTTGCGTGACCGCAGCCTCCGCCGGGGTCGCCGTCGCCTCCGGCTGAACCGGAGCAGCTACAACCTGCTGCGTGGGCTCAGTCGGCTCAACCAGCTCAGTCGGCTCGGCAGGCAGCTCGGGCTGAGCCACCACTGTCTCCACGGACTCGTCGACGCTCGCCGTCGGGGCTGGCTCCGTGGACGTCATCAGCGGCGGAATGTCGGCCGTGGTCACCACCTCGTCGATCGTGGGCGTGGTGATCGTCGGCTCGGGAATCACGGTCTCGGCTGGTGCCGCGACGGCTTCCGCCGCCACCTCGGCAGGAGCCGCAGTCTGCGGGGCGGGCTGATCCGCAGCCGCCCACAGATCGGCGTCGGGCTGCGCGGCCGGAGCCGGCGCAAACGTTCGCGGAGCATAGGTCTCAACCACCTGCTCGACCGTTTCAGCCGGCATCGTACGGGCTTCGGCCGCCACCAGTTGCACCGACAACAGTGGCTGACCTTCCCGCACCGGATGCTTCACGAGCATCCCCTCGAAGCGATCATCGGCCCGCAACGCGGTGGTGGGCAGCATCGCCTTTGGCCAGTCCCGCAGGGCGACGTCCCAAATCGTGACCGGCGATCCCTGGGCCAGATCCCGCAGGGCGACGAAGATCGGTTCGCATTCCACCTGTGGCTTGGCCTGCGCGAGGTGCACGTCGAGCGCGCGGTTGATCCCGACGGCAGCCACCGCACCGGCCACGAAGGCAGCGGCAAACACGGTGAGGGCCTTGGGGCGTTGGGAACGGGTGGTGGTCGGCGTTTTCGGCATGGCAAGACTCCCGGGCAGTGTCGGTTGAATCGGCACAACCGGGCTCCGCGGAGCACGCCAATCCGAGGACGCATGAACGGTTTGCCAAAACCCCGCAGTTTGACGCCGGGCGTTCGCTCACTCGTTGAGTGTG
>CAYZFV010000249.1:0-3941 GCA_964477765.1 uncultured Candidatus Kuenenia sp. | reverse complement strand
TGCCGCCTGATCGCCTTGAGGATCTCTTCGGCCTCTTCGGGGCGGGTGGCGGCGAGGGCCTCACTGTAGTCGGAAAACTGCGGATACTCCGCGCCGACGGCATCGAGCAGCGCCCGCCGCGATTTCTCCCCGCGGGAGACGACGCCCACGATCTCGAACCCGGGCAGGGCGTGGTAGGCCTTGGCGTGCGACATGCCCATATGGCCGCAGCCGACGACGAGAACTCGGACAGGCTTGCTCATGCCCGAGAAGATAGCCGAGATCGACGGGCAGAAAAAGGCGTCACTTCCGCCAGGTGACCCGCACGCGGTCCACCGACGTGCCCGGCTGGATCACAAAATCGTGGCCCTGGTCGTAGATCAGCGTGTCTTCCACCCGATGGGAACGGCCATTGAAATAAAACGCGGCGCCGAGGTTGTTGTGGACCGTGCACTGCCGATAGCTGGTGACGCTCTGACCGATGTCAGCCACCCCGGCGGCAGCCGACCCATTCCACGCCACCTCGGCGTCGATCACGTCCATCTGCACGTCGCCATGCGCACTGATCCCCTCATCGGCGTTCGAGATCGCCCGCACGTTTTCCAGTCGAATTCCGACCCACCCGCCATGGATATTGAAGCCGTCGTTGGCCGCGTGCTTCGCGGTGACATTGCGAACCACGATATGCGAACAGGCGATCGTCACGCAGCTCGTGCCCGTCGCCGGGGGCGCGATGATTCGCGCCTTGCCGGGGATCTTTCCCGCCGGCCAGCGAAACACGACCGACCCATCGGCCAGATAGCCCATCTGCCCGGGCAGGAGCGCGCCGGAGGCGACATAGCAGCGTCCCTTCTTCTCCGGGTGAAGCTTCTCCGCTGCGAGATCGCGGGGAATGCTTACGGGCACTTCATCGATAAACAGGCCCGCCAGCTGACCGGCTTGCCGCGGCCCATCCCCGGGCAGCGGGCCGCCCGACGTCCAGACGTCACCCTGCCGGTCCCACGCATGATCGGTGACGTCGCTTCCGAGATCGATCACCAGCCCGCCGCCATCGAACACGGCCGGTTTGTCTGCCGTGCCGCCGGTCGTCAACCGCAGCGGCTTCGAGGAAACTTCGGCGGCAGCGAGCAGACCGCCGGCGAGAATCGCCACCAGAAACGCGATCGCACCAGAAGAGATGCGTCTCGGCAGCATCGTGACACGCAACTCCATCCAGACCACACTGCGAGACGACAGTCCGCGAACCGTGCCCGCCGATCACCGCGATTCCTTCCCTGACGTGAGCACCAGCTCGGGGCGATCCTGCGGAGACTGCACGTCAAAGGTCAGCGTCGTCTTCTTGTTGTATCGCTCCGGGATGAGGCTCGTGAGCGTGAAGCCCAACTCGGGAGGATCATCAGGCCCGATCGGACGCGATTCCTTCTTGTCGGCATACACCTCGATCCGGTGAGGCCCCGGGTAGGTTTCGATCGTGAAGCCTCCCGTGGCGATCGCTCCGCCGGCCGCCCCCAGTGCCGGGTCGAGTGGAATGAAGACCACATTGCCCTCGGCGAGGGGAAACCCATCGAGGCTCACCGTTCCCGAGATCTTGATCTTCCGCGGCCCGGCCGGCCCGCAGCCCGTGAGGGCCATCACCACCACTGCACACACCAGGGCAGAGGCGGCGAGCGACCGCGTGACGACGAGGCGAGAAAACATCTGGTGTATCTCCATCAGTCGAGTGCCGGCAGTGGTTCTGATCCATTCCGCGATCCGGCGGCGGTCCAGACGGCGGCATTGACCGTATCGATAACGAAGCGGGTCGAGGCATCGGCCATCGCCACATTCACGCCACCCGCATGCCAGGAGCGGGCATAGTTTTGAAAGTCGCCCGACGTCGTCGGTGCTTTGGGAAGCCAGCTTGTCTGGGAACTTATTTTGTCGCCGATAGACGTGTTGGGCTGATACCGCGTGCTGAACAGAGTGCCGCCGTAGTTGCAATAGAAGTAGCCACCCCGTGCATCAAACGTATCTCCAAAGACGTTGGGAACGACCACCCCCTCCGCGAGCATGACCGTTTTCGAGAGCCCGTCGGTCACTTCGGAAATCTTGACTGTCCCACCAGGCAGGAGCATGCCACCAAGAGCCGTACCAGAGCCGACACCACCAAACGTCGTCGACGCGGCAGCCGCCAGATAGTTTCCGCAGAATCCACGACGATACGCAGCATTGGTGGTGTTATCCCGGCTCCACGCGATCTTGCCCGCGTTTGTATCTGACGGGCACATGTACAGATCGTGTTTCGTGGAGCCGACGGTTGTATCCTTCAGTGATGGGCTTATCGGCAGCACACTCGCGTTGAGATTGACCGTCGACATGATCTGATCGTAGACATGCGTCATCTCCGCGAACGGGCTGACCATGATCATCCAGGTACGGGCATCGTTGCTGCGAGTTTTACCGGATTGTGGAAATGGAGCCTCACTTTTATCGGTGTAGACAAACCAACCAATCCGCGCCCGCTGCCCGAACGGAAACGTTTGATTGGCGTCGTGATAGCCCTGCATCCCCAGCGCCACTTGACGAACTTTATTCGCACACGCCGACCGACGAACCGCTTCGCGGGCCGCCTGAACCGCGGGCAGCAACAGCCCGACGAGCACGCCGATGATGGCGACCACCACCAAAAGTTCCACAAGCGTAAATGCCTTCGACCGCCGTGAACCCGTTGTTGTGTTCATAAGAAATCGCTCCATTCTGCACCCCATTGGCACCGGGAACACGCTCTTCCCCGGCCATCTGCCACAAACCCGCCAGACCGAATGATACATCGTTCCCCCAACCGACCCCTGTTACGAAATCTGATCAGCCGTTTCAAAAAAGCATCATCAGACCACCGCTAGGGAAGGAGCATAAATTCCCCCGATACGAGCAGCACCTGCGCCAGCTCCTCCCAGGGCCCCAGCGGTTGGGGCATCGCCTTCGGGTCGAGAAAATCGTGGCGGGCATCCCACCGCATCTTCATGCCGGGCAGCGCCGGCATGTCGCGGTCGACCATCACGATCGTCGGCGACCAGATAAAGCCGCTGCGGGCCGGATCAAGATCGGTGAGGGCCACGAAATCGATCGTATCCCCCGGCTCGCAGGCGACCGACTCGACCTTCGTCATCACGCCATCGGCCGAGGCCGTCCACTCGCCCAGCTGGCCGAGTCGGGAATGCACGATCCGGCAGACGATTGGCATATCGGCCGCGGCATCGGTTGCCGATTCGGTTACCGCTGCCTTGTCGGCAGCGGCATCGGTCGGTTTTGGAGCTTCCGGCATGAGGTGCACAAGCTCCGCCTCGATCTTCACCGTGCCCTTCTCGGGCGACGTCCAGCGACGAACGGCCGCCTTGCCGGGCACGAGTTTGCCGCCGTCTGGCGTCATTTCCATCGCGCTGCCGTCAAACTCGGCCGTCTTCGGGCCGCGGACCACGGCCCCGGCAAAGCGGTCGATCGACGTGAAGCCGGCCACCGCCTTGGCATCGGCATCGAAATCGGCGAAGCCATAGCTCCAATCGTCCGCCTGCGGTCGCACGATGTCGTCCTCGGGATAGGCGGCGATGAACGCCTCGGCATCAGCCAGTTCGCTGGCCGATGGATTCCGCTGCAGGGCCGCCCGCCAGAGCGCTGTCACGATTCCGGCCGGCGCCGCATCGGCTCCGGCCGCGGTGCGGGCAGCGCCGGCCAGCCGCTTGGCCGACTCGACGGCAAACGGACTGTTGAAAAGCCACAGCGCCTGCGGCGGCAGGGCTGTCCGCGAGCGGCCGGGAGAAGTGAAGTTGGAGTCGGGCACATTGAAGGCACGCAGCACCGGAGCCACCTGGGCCCGCACGATCGAGGCGTAGAGCGTCCGCCGGCGGGCCTCCGCATCGCTTACATCAAACGGCTCCCCGCCGACCGCCGAATCAAGCCCCCCCGCCACAGCGAGCATCGCATCG
>CAYZFV010000248.1:0-10793 GCA_964477765.1 uncultured Candidatus Kuenenia sp. | reverse complement strand
TGCGACCGCCGGGATGCCGACCGGCGGGGCCGGGCGATCGTGAAGAAGCTTCGCGGCGAGATCGACCGCCACATGTTCGAGGTGGCCCTCCAGGCGGCGATCGGCACCCGCATCATCGCCCGTGAAACGATCTCCGCCCTGCGGAAGAATGTCACGGCCAAGTGCTACGGCGGCGACATCTCCCGCAAGAAGAAGCTGTGGGCCAAGCAGAAGGAGGGCAAGAAGCGGATGAAGAGCATCGGCTCGGGCGACATTCCGCAGAAGGCCTTCATGGCCGTGCTCGATACCGGGACGGACCGCCAGTAGGGGCAGCGATGCTCTGGCTCAACCGGATGTTTTGGTCGTTTGCCTGGCTGGTGCTGCGGCTGCGGTATCGGATCTCGCAGGACGGTTTTGCGGGCCTCCAAGAACTTCGCGGCCCGGTGCTCGTGCTCCCCAACCATCCGGGCTTCATCGATCCGCCGATCGTGTTGGCCCATGTCGGCCTGCGGCAGGCGTTGCGGCCGCTGGTCTACACCGGCACCTACCGGGTGCCGTTCCTCCTGCCGCTGATGAAGCTGGTGCGGGCCTTCGAGGTGCCGGAACTTTCGGCCCAGAGCCGGGAGGCCGCCGCCCGCACGAAGGAACTGATCGACACCGTGATCGCCGGGGTGCGAGCGGGCGAGAGTTTTCTGATCTATCCCTCGGGCCGACTGCAGCGGGGCAATCGCGAGGTGATCGGCTCGGCCCGGGTGGTCTACGAGCTGGTTGCCGACTGCCCAGACCTCACGATCGTGCTGATCCGCACCCGCGGCGTGTGGGGGAGCCTGTTCAGCTGCGCGCGGGCCGGCGTGCCTCCCAATCTGCCGCGGGCCGTGCTTATCGCCCTCGGCTGGCTGCTCGCCGGGTTCGTGTTTTTTCTGCCGCGCCGGCGGGTCCACCTCCACGCCGAGGTGATGCCGCGGGAGCGATTTCCGCTCGCATCCCGCGAAGCCTTCAACCGGTTTCTGGAGGAGTGGTTCAACCACAATCCGGCGACCCACGATCAGGGCGAGGAGCCGACCTTCGTCCGCTCCAGCTTTTTCTTCGGCCCGACCAAGGGCGACTACCATCCGGCCGCCACCGTCGAGATCGATGAGGCCGCCATCCATCCCAAGACCGTGACGCTGGTCAATGATCTCGTGGCCTCGTTTCTCAAGCGGGAGCTGGCCAGTGAGGAACGCACCAGCGCGATGCGACTGGAGGATCTCGGACTCGACAGCCTCGATCGCATGGAGCTGGCCCTGCGGATCGAGCAGCAGTTTGGCTTTCATTCGAGCACCGTTGCCGACACGCTCGGCCAGCTGTGGGCCCTGGCCGACGGCGGTCTCGCCACCGGCAAGGAGGCGGCGCGGCCCCTGGAGGCGCCCCCTGTCTGGTTTGCCACGCCGCGGTCGACCGCCCGCAATTCGCACGCTCCGGCCCCACAGTGGCTCCTGGGAACGACCGTCGCCGAAGCCTTTGTCCGCCGGGCGATCGAGCGGCCGGACCAGGTGGCGACGGCCGACGGTGTCTCGGGGCCGCTCTCCTACCGCCGGCTCCTCGTGGCCGCGAGCCTCATGGCCCGCCGGTTCGCCTCCTATCCGGAAGAGCATGTCGGCGTGATGCTGCCGGCGAGCGTGGCCGCCGATCTCGTATTCTTCGGCCTCCATCTGGCCGGCAAGGTGCCGGTGATGATGAACTGGACCACCGGCCCGGCCAATCTCGCCCACGGGATCCGCGTGACCGAGACCCGGCGGATCATCACGTCGAAAAAGCTGGTCGACCGGCTCGGCATCGAAATGCAGGGGGCGGACTACGTCTTCCTGGAAGATCTCAAGGGGGGCATCGGCAAAGGGGAAGCGGTTCGCGCGATGGTGGCGGCGCGGCTGGCCCCCAGGCGTCGGCTCGATGCGCTGCCCGCACAGCGGGAAGACGACCCGGCCGTCTTCCTCTTCACGTCGGGCTCTGAAAGCGCTCCGAAGACGGTGCCGCTGTCTCATCGCAACCTGTTCACCAACATCGTCGACAGCCTCGACGTGCTCCAACCCGATCCGCACGATTCGCTCCTCGGCTTTCTGCCCCCCTTCCATTCCTTCGGCCTCACCGGCAACGTGCTGCTGCCGCAGCTGGCCGGGATCCGCAGCGTGCGGCATGCCGATCCCACCGACGCCGCCGGCCTCGTCCGTATCATCGAGGCCTACCGGCCGTCGCTGCTGTTCACCACACCCACCTTCCTCGGCTACATCCTCGCCAAGTGCCGTGGCCGGGAGCTGGCCAGCCTCCGCAAGATCATCACCGGCGCCGAGGCCTGTCCGCAGAAGACCTACGATCTCTGCCAGGAAAGGGCGCCGGAGGCGGTGATCCTCGAGGGCTACGGCATCACCGAATGCTCACCGGTGGTGGCGGCCAATCGACTCGACAAGGCGAAGCTCGGCAGCATCGGGCTGCCGGTGAAGCACGTGGAGGCGCGGCTGGTCCACGAGGAGACGCAGCAGCCGGTCGCCGCGGGCGAGACCGGCATGCTCCTGGTGCGGGGGCCCTCGGTGTTCAACGGCTACCATGCCTACGACGGCCCGTCGCCTTTCGTCGAACTCGATGGCGAGCGGTGGTATCGCACCGGCGACCTCGTGGCTGCCGACGACGACGGCTACCTCCGGTTTCGTGGCCGACTGAAACGGTTTCTGAAGGCGGGCGGCGAAATGATCTCGCTGCCGGCGCTCGAGGAGCCGTTTCAGAAACGGTATCCGCCCGATGAACACGGCCCGCGTGTGGCTGTGGAAGGCGTGGAAACCGACGACGGCCGCCACATCGTGCTCTTCACCACCTTCGACCTGTCGCTCCGGGAGGCGGCCGAGATGCTCCTGGCCGACGGCCTGCGGGGCGTGATGCGACTCGACGAGGTCCGCCGCCTCGACGCGATCCCCGTCCTCGGCACCGGCAAGACCGACTACACCACCCTCCGCGGCATGTGCTTGTAGGATCACCTCCTCACATTCGCCGGCCCTGTCTGGCGAGGTGGATCTCCTTGATCTTCAAATCGATAAAATACTCATAGGTCGCCTGCAGCCGGCAGTAGACATATCCCGGCCAGCCGTCGAGAAACCCACGGCAGATGACGTAAAGCCAGAAAAACTTCAACTGCGGCCGGAAGGGCAGCCGCCACGCCAGCCGCTTGAGGGCCGCCCGCCGCATGGTCGGGTCTCGATCGAGGAGATCCGCCAGTTGTGACCTGGCGCCAGTACGGCTCGCAACCGCCTCGATCGCTTCAGCCTGTGAATACCGGTTGTGCTTGTCGAGCCACTCGGTGAGCCCCTTGCTGAAGTTGTAGTGCAGGAAGCGATTCCGCAACTGGCCCACAGGCCCGGCGACGTGTGTCGTCGGATTGACAAGCCGCTGGTAGGTCACGCAGGCGGGCCTGTAAAACCGCAGGATCGGCACCGGCGGATAACAGTGGTGGATCAAACGGCCGAGAAAAAAGTTGTCACGGCCGCAGTAAAATCCCACCCGCTCCTCATGCAGATCGGCCGCGATCGCGCGGATCTCCTGCTCGAGCGCGGGTGTCATCCGCTCATCTGCATCGAGGTAGAAGATCCAGGGATGGCGAAACTCGATCGTGGCCAGTGCCCAGTTGTGATGGGCGGCCCAGTTGTCAAACGGCCGCTGGACGACGCGGGCGCCGCGGGCCGTGGCCAACGCCACCGTGCGGTCGGTCGATCCGCTGTCGAGCACCACGATATCGTCGAATTCCGCGACGGAATCGAGCACGCCCTCGACGTTCGCCTCCTCGTTGAGCGTGAGGATCAGAATCGAGATGCCGGGAAGAGGGTCGGGCACGGCAAAGCAACCAGCGCATGAAGGAGGCGAAGCGGCGGTTCCCTGCCGGGAGCGGGATTATTCGATCTCACCCGCCGCGACGGCAAGCGCGAGGCTGGCCACCGTCGCACTCATCGCCGTTACCAGCAGGTCGGAAACCGGGCCGGCCGCGTAGACAGCCAGTACGCCGACGGGCCGGTCGGCGACCAGGAGCGGATAGCCGACGAAGCTGCCGATGCCGTGGCCGGCCATCGCCGCCACGTTGAATGCGTGCCAGCCGTCGCTGCCGGCAACCACCTGCCGCGGTTGCCGATCCCGGGCGATGCCGCCCAGCGGACCCTCGCCCACCCGAATGCCAGCCTGCCGCCATTGCGGCGCGACATCCGGCCCGGCGGCGGCCACGAACTCGAGGCGGCCCACGGCGGCGTCACACCGCCACACTTCCATGCCGATCAGGCCCAGTTGAGCCACCCCCTCCTCGGCGACGTGAGCGATCCGCTCACGGAGCGTCCCCGGCGCGGTGAGGAAGAGCCCCGCGGCAGCGGCGAAGGCGGCGAGCGTCGCCCGTTCCGACTCGAGCCGCTGACGCAACGCGGCCGCCGCCACCCGATCGCTCACGTCCCGGCCGGCGGCATAGATCACCCCCTCTTCGGGCACCGCCCGGGCATTCCACTCCAGCCACAAATAACGGCCGTCGGCGCGGCGGTAGCGGTTGAGAAAGTCACTCGTAAGTTCACCGCGTGAGAGCCGAACAATTTCAGTGAGCGTCCGCTGGCGATCGTCGGGATGCACCAGTTCGATATACCGCTGCGCCTTGAGCTCGTCGGCGGTAAAGCCGAGCAGCCGAGGAAAATTTGCATTGGTCCGCTGGAAATACCCATTGAGGCCGGCGATGCAGAAGAGGTCGACCGAGAGATCGAAAAACCGCACCAATTCCTGCTCGGCCCGCCGCTGGCCGGCCTCGAGATACTCGGTGAGCGCGTCGACGACCTCGCGAGCGTCGGCCTGGCGGTCGGCCGGGTCGACCGCCAGGCACCGCTTCGCAAGCATCACCACGGGCAGCGGGGCCCCGCAGGCATCGAGTCGCTCCAGGGCCGCCGCCGTGTCGCCCGCCGCTGCCAGCTTCCAGCGGGCGTCGGCGTCGGCCGCGGCGAAGGTCGCCGTGCCGGTGAGGATTTCGCAGAGGATGCTGCCAAGGCCGAACACGTCGGCCCGACGGTCGAGGCATGCCACTTCGCCACGGGCCTGCTCCGGGGCGAGATACGAAGGCGTGCCAAACACGGTGCCGGCGATCGTGCTTTGCGACTGGGTCGTCTCTTCGGTAGCCAAGAGAACGGGCACCGTCACATCCACATCGTCGATGATGTCGTCATCACCGTCGATCACCTTCGCTACACCCCAGTCCATCACGGTCACCACGCCAAACGGCCCGACCATGATGTTGGAGGGCTTCAGGTCGCGGTGGATCACACCCGCGCCGTGCGCGCTGGCCATCGCCTGGCAGACATCGTGAAACACGGCGAGGAGCGCCGGCAACGCGGCAGCCCGGTCGGTCGTGTCGGCCAGCACCCGCTTGAGCGTGTGGCCGGAGAGGAGCTGCATCACGATGAAGGCGTCGTCATCCGCGGCGACGTCAAACTCGTGAATCGTGACGATGCCGGGGTGTTCCAGCCGGCTGGCAATGCGAGCCTCGCGAAAAAATCGCTGCAGGCCTCCGGGCCGGGCATGCTGTGCCCGATCCATGATCTTGATGGCCACCGATCGCTGGAGGTGGGTATCCCAGCCTTCATAGACCACCCCCATCCCACCGCGGCCGAGTTCGCGGCCGAGGAGATACCGTTGCCCCGGCCCGCCGCCCGTGTGGCCGGTCAACGGCGTCCAGCCGGGATCGGCCTCCCCGCCTGCCAGGTGAAACGCAGTGGCATCGTCGCCCGTCGCCACCGGCTTCCCCGGCCGGCTCCCGGTCAACGAGATCGTGATCTTGTCGTCCATGCAGAAGGTGGCCCGGAGGACAGCGATGATGCGTCGAAAACCCCCGGCATGATACCTGTCAGACCGGGGCGGCCGCGATGGCCCGGGCATCCCAGCCGGCCTTCCGGGCGGCGGCGACGTCAAGCAGCGGATCGTCGCCCACGAGCACCAGCTCCTCCGGCCGTCGACCGAGCCGCCGCTCGACCTCCCGGAAAAACTCCGGCGCCGGCTTCCGCCAACCCAGCTCCGACGATGCAAAGACATGATCGGCCAGCGTGAGCGGCTCGACCACGCGGGCGATCTCGAAGAGCCGCTCGTCGAAGTTGCTCGCCAAGGCCACTTCCCCCCCGGCCCGCTTCACATCCTCCACCAGCTGCACACCCTCCGACAGCGGCCGCCAGGCGGCGGGCCGGGCGAAGTGCTCCCAAAGGTCGGCGAAGATCGCGCCACTCGCCGGCCCGTGTTCGAACACATCATCAACGATCCCCCGCCACCGCTCGACCTCCCGCTGCCGGCTCGTCGCAAAGGCGGGCGTGGCCGCGGCGTCGATCGCCTCCTGCCGCCGCCAGGCCGCGGCGAATCGCTTCGCGATCACGTCCTCGACGAGTTCGATACCATGCCTCCGGCCCGCATCCGCGTAGGCCCGGCTCACTCGCGGCCAAGGTTCTACAAGCGTGCCGACCACGTCGAAGACGACGACTTTCATCGTTAGCGCCTCGGAATGAATCCCAGATCGAGCCCGAACACAAACATCATCAGCGTGAGGATCAGCGCCAGGCCGAGATACGAAAGCGCGGCGACCACGTTTTCGCTCGGCGGCTTGCCGCGGACCAGCTCATACAGCAAAAAAACCATATGCCCGCCGTCCAAAACGGGGATGGGCAGAAAATTGACGACCGCCAAATTCGCGCTGAGCATCGTCAAAAACAGCAGCAAGCGACTGAAACCCTCTTCGGCCGACCGGCCGGCCTGTTTGGCGATCTCGATCGGCCCGCCGAGCAGCCGCGGGCTGATCTGGCTGCTGGTCAGCTTGCCGAGAAACCGGTAGACAAGAGACAGGTCTTCCATCGCCTTGCGGCCGCCACTGGCCAGCGCCGCTCCCACCGAGCCCGCCTTCACGAGCTTGTAGACCGGCTTGAAGACCAGCCCGCGATCGACCACGAACCGATCAACCTCGGCAGCCGGGTCGAGTTCCACATCGCGGGCCAGCCCATCGGCTCCCTCCACCACCAGTTGCACCCGCGTGCCGGGGGCCACCTGCTGGAGCACGGCCATGCAGTAGGGCCAGCTCGGCGACCGCTCGGAAAGCTCGAGCCCGGCGTCTTCCGGATTGGCCTCCTCGCCCGGCTCGATGAACTGCGCGCGGATCACTTTCTCGCCGGCCTTCACGCCGGCCGCCTCGGCCGGGCTTCCCGGCTCGACCGAGGCGATCGTCGTCTCGACCGCCACCGCCAGGCCCAGCGACGAGATCGCCACGGGGCTGGCCGGCCACCGCGGCTCTTCGATCCAGTTCACCTCCCGCGGCACCACCGCGAGCGTGGCCGGCTCGGCACCGTCGCGGGCCACCTCGATCTTCACGAGCTCGCCAATCGTGTGCCGGAGCTGCGCGTCGACGGACAGCACATCGCGAATCGGTTCACCATCGAGCGACACAAGCCGGTCGCCGGGCCGGAAGCCGGCCTCCGCCGCCGGGGAGTCGGCCTGCACGGCCTTCACGGGGCCGGCATTCATGACGATGCCGAGCGTCCGCCACGGCTGGGGCGGCAGCACGATCTCGAGTTCACTGCCGGCATCCGATGTGTCGGGCTGACGTCGCACCGTGAGCGTGACCGGCTCGCTCGGCGCGCGAGAGAGCGCCGTGATCAGTTCGGCATAGCTGGCCACAGGCTGGCCGTTGACCGCGCGAATCGTGTCGCCGGCTGCAAACGAGGGCTGCGCCTCCGCCGCCGCGCCGGGCAGCCGCGGCGAGATGTCGTCGGGGAGCGTGATCGAGAAGGGACTCGTCACGCCGACGGTCGGCACGCCGAGGTCGGTATCGGGATGGAGGACGACCGATTCGGTAGTGCCATCCGAAGGCCGGCGAATCGAAAAGGCCACACCCTTCTCGACGTCGCCGAGGGTCACGCCGTTGCGGAGGTCGGAAAAGATCGGATTCTTCCGGCCGCCGATCCCCGTGATCTCGTCGCCGGTCCGCAGGCCCGCCCGCCAGGCGGCGCCGCCGGGCCGCACGCTCGAGATCTCGCAGGTCATCTCTTCGACACCGAGCCCGAAGGCGAGCGCCGCCATGAGCACCGCGAAGATCACGTTCATGATCACGCCGGCCGAGATGATCGCCATCCGCTTGGGCACGCTCTGGGCGGGATAGCTGCGCGGATCCCACGCCGGGTGCGGATCACTCGTCGGCTCAGGTGGCAGGTCGCCGGAAAACTCGGCCTGCCGGGCCCGCTGCGCCTCGCGGGCGGCGGCAGCCGGGTTGTCGTCTTGCCCCAGCATCTTCACATAGCCGCCCAGCGGCAGCGCGCCGATGCCGTATTCGGTCTCGCCCCACTTGAAACTCGCCAGCTTCAGGCCGCCGACATCGAAGCCGAGATAAAACTTTTCGCACTTCACGCCGCAGGCCTTGGCCACCAGGAAGTGGCCCAGTTCATGCACAAAGATCACGAAGCCCAAGCCGCCGGCCACCTGGAGGATCACGCCCCAGCTCGAAGGCTGGAGGATCCAGGGGACCCCCGCTTCGGCAGCCACGAGGGCCGCTCCGCCCGCCATCAGACACACGCCCACTTCATGACCTCCTGTCTGGCCCAGCCATCGAGGCGACGGACTTCGTCGAGCGACGGCTCAGGGGAAAACGGATGCTCGTCGAGCACCCGTCGGCAAATCTCGGCAATGTCGGTAAATCGGAGTGTGCCGTCGAGAAACCCGCGCACAGCTTCTTCGTTGGCGGCATTGAGCACGGTGCCACAGGTGCCGCCGCGGATGGCCGCCTCGTGTCCCAGCCGCACCGCCGGAAACCGCCGCGGGTCGGGGGGCTCGAATTCGAGCGCCACGCTCTGCGTGAAATCAAACTTCCGCGCCGGGCAGGCAAACCGCTCGGGATAGGCGAGCGCGTATTGAATCGGCAGCCGCATGTCGGGCGGGCTGAGCTGGGCCATCACGGAGCCGTCGACAAACTCGACCATCGAGTGCACGATCGACTGCGGGTGGATCACCACGTCGAGCTTTTCGCCAGGCAGGCCGAAGAGCCAGCGCGCCTCGATCAGCTCGAGCGCCTTGTTCATCATCGTGGCGGAATCGATCGTGATCTTCGGGCCCATCGACCAGGTCGGATGCTTGAGCGCTTCGGCGGGCGAGACATCGGCGAGCGTCTCCGCCGGTCGTTGCCGAAAGGGGCCTCCGCTGGCGGTGAGCACGATCCGCGCCACTTCGGCGGGCGTGCCGCTGCGAAGGGCCTGATGGATCGCCGAGTGCTCGCTGTCGACCGGCACGATGCTGCCGCCGGTGCGGGCCGCCAGCCCGGTCACGAGCGGGCCGGCCATCACGAGCGTCTCCTTGTTGGCCAGGGCCACGGTCTTGCCTGCCTCGAGCGCCGCCCAGGTGCTCTGCAGGCCGGCCGCGCCGACGATCGCCGACACCACGCGGTCGATCTCCGGCGCCTGCACAAGATCGTCGAGGGCCTCCGGGCCGACGGCCAGCCGGGTGCCGGGGGGCAGGGCCACGGGGTCCAGCGCGGCGGCCGCTTCCGGGTCGATCACCACCACCCAGTTTGGGCGACAGGCCTGGGCCTGCTCCACAAGCTGCTCCACGCTGCGGTGGGCGGCCAGCAAAGAGGCCACGAAGCGACCCTGTGAGGCGGCGATCACGTCGAGCGTGCTCGTGCCGATGCTCCCGGTAGAGCCGACCACGGCCACCTGCAGCGGTGGCTGGGCCCCTGTTGAAAGGTCGTTTGTGAAAGCGGGTGGAGGCACGGAGACGAAGCCGGAGCCGGGCCTCGATCATGTTGCTGGGCGATCGGGGCGGCGTGGAGCGGGTGAACCAGAATGTTCCGAGCCTGAAAGTGTAGGCCGCAGGGGGTGAAACTTCCACATTGGCAATCGACCGTAAATCGTTTGTCGCCGGGTTTCGGGCTGCGTACGATGAAGGTTCCGGGCGGGCACTGCCGCGGCATGTCCACAAGGCCTTTATCCGCGAGCACACACGACTCACCACACGGCATGGCGAAGAAACGCGAAGGATCCGGGAAACGTGGCGGCGACCGCCGCTCGTCGATGGGCGGTTCGAATTTGGCCTGGTCGCTGATCGCCGCCGCCGTGGCGGGCCTCTTCGCGCTGAGCCTGCTCGGCACGACGCCCGAGGTCGAGCTGTCCTACAGCGACCTCGAAAAGCTGATCCGTGCCACGGGCCGCAGCGATGCCGATCCGGCCGCCGCCCCCCGGTTTATCGAGGTGCCGCGTCGTGGTGGCACCGGCAGCGAGGTGGCCCGCTACACCGACCTTCGCGACGTGGTGATCGGTGCCTTCCAGGTGTCGGGCACGGTCCGCGAACTGCCGCTCTCGGGCGGCGACGACCTGCAGCCGGGCAGTGCGCGGCAGCGGCTGGCACCGGCCAGCGGCCTGCGTCGCTTCCGCACCTCGAAGCTGCCGAGCGAAAATTCGGAGGGGCAGCTTTCCAAACTGCTCGCGGAAAACGGCGTGCCGTTCGGCTACGAGGATCCCCCGAGCCCGTGGCGGAACTGGATGCCGATGCTCCTCATCACCGGCCTCTTCGGGCTCGTCTTCTGGTTGATGATTCGTCGCGTGGGCGGGGCCGGCAGCCCGATGGCTTTCGGCCGCAGCCGCGGCAAGATGTATGCCCAGGAAGATCTCGGCATCACCTTCGACGACGTCGCCGGCATCGACGAGGCGGTGGAAGAGCTGCGGGAAGTGGTCGAGTTTCTGCGGAGCCCCGAGAAGTATCAGGTACTCGGCGGCCATATCCCCAAGGGTGTGCTCCTGGTCGGACCGCCGGGCACG
>CAYZFV010000247.1:0-7189 GCA_964477765.1 uncultured Candidatus Kuenenia sp. | reverse complement strand
ATCGCCACCCCGGAGACGGTGGGCCGGCTGGCCCCTGCCTGGCTCGAGTCGTTTGACGCGGCGGGCTGGCTCTATCGCGTGCGGTCGTTTGGCGGCCTGGCAACGGCAGCCGAGATCGCGGCCCTGGCGGCGGAGGCCCGGAGCCTCGGCGCCCGAGCCATCGCCGCTCTCGGGGACGCCGATCTGGCGGCGGCTGCCACGGCCGTTATCGAGACCATAGAATCGCAGCCTTCAAGTTCCATCTCACTCGTGAGGATCGACCTGTGCGGATAGATCTGTTTTGGAAACGCATGTCAGAGAGGGGTCGCACGAGAGATGATGGCGTGAGCCTTTGCTGCCCCCGCTTCTGTCCACCGGGCTCGCGCCCGGTGCTTTCTGGTGGAGTGTCGCGTGGCAAGCCGCTCGGCGCAAGCGTTCCCAACAAGCCGCGGGGCGCAAGCTCGCGTGATGACGTACCGCTCACCGCTGCTTCCAGCCACCAGGCTCGCGCCCGGTGCTGTTTGCAGGAGCGTCGAGCAGCCAGCCACCAGGCTCGCGCCCTTCCCCCAGCAAGCCGCTGGGCGCAAGCCCGCGGGCTACCCACCGCGATCGCGTCGCTCGCCTGGCTGCTCACGGCATTGTCGCCGCTGTCGGTGGCGGCAGCCCCTCCATTGCCGCTGGTCTCGGCAGAGGATGCCGAGCGGGTGTTTGTGTCGGGTGTCGAGGAACGCTTCGATGCCGTGCGGGCGGCCGTCGAGCAGGCTGCCGCCGAGAGTGGCCGCAACTACCGGGTGGTCGTGGTGGGCGACGCGGGAGGCGGCGATGCAGCGACGAAGCTCCTCGAAACGCTGATCGACCGGTGGCGACGGGAGTCGGGCAACGGCGGAGCCGGAGCGGAGTTTGATCCGGCGAAGGACGTCACGATCGTGCTCGACGTGCAGGGCCGCCAGATCGCCATGCGGGCCCCCTGGGGGCTCGAGGTGTCGAGCGGGCTCGACCCGCAGACGATCAAGACCGAACTGATCGAAAAGGTGTTTGTGCCCAAGGCCAAAGACGATCTCTACGACGAAGGGCTCGCCGCCCTGGTGGCGGCTACCGAGAAGTGGGTGACGGATCGTGCCGCCCGCAAGCAGGCCCAAGCCGAGGCGGCCCGCATCTTTCGCACGCGGACGTTGCCGATCGGCGCCGTCGCGGTCGTGACCTTCGGCGGCCTGGCGGCTCTTTTTCTCCAGCGGGCCCGGCACGACAAGAAGATGCACGAGGCACGGTCGAAGCTGGCGGCCTTCAAGAGCGAGGTGGTGGCACTCTCCGACCTGCTCGACACCCAGCAGGAACGCCATCGGATGCTGCCGCATGCCGATCCCGACTTCATCACGCCGATGGAGGGGCTCACACGGTCGACCTACGACGGCGTGCAGGGGGCGATTCGCCGCTACCGCGAGCGGTGGCTGACGCTGATGGACGTGTGGGAAAAAGCGGAGGGACAGATTGCCAGAGAATGGTTTTTCGGCACCGCCGCCGCCGACCAGGCCATCAGGCTGCTCGACTCGGCCGAGGCTCGGCCGCCGTTGGAGGCCGTGGCCGGCGAGTGTCGGGCGCCGCTCGACGCCCTCGAGTTCGCGCACGAGACCGCCCGCGGCCTGGTCGACACGGTCGAGGCGGACATCGCCGCGGCCACCGCGCGGGTGGAGGCGGTCGCCGGCCGAGGCCGCTCAAACGCGTCGTTTCAGCGGCCCTTGGCCGAGGCGGCGCGGGGGCTGACGCTCGCGCGGCTGGATGTTGAGAGCGATCCGGTCGCGGCGCGTGGGCGACTGGAAGACACCGCCGCAACGCTGGCGGAGATGATCGAGGCGGTGGAGACCTTCGAGGCGGTGGATGACCGGCGGCTGCAGGCCCACCGCGAAGCCGATGCGATCGAGGAGGAGATTCGTGCCAAGCGGGCCGCGGGCTGGCTGTTGAAGGAGCCGGGGGCGGTGCCGGATGAGCTGGTGGCCACGGCCCGTCGCGAGATCGATCTGGCCGCCCAACTGCTCGATGCAGGCGAGGCGGCCGGCGGTCGCAGTCATGTGGAACATGCCGAGCAGGCCAACGCCGAGGCGCGGGCGTTGCTCGAGAGCATCGTGGCGGCGCGGGCCCGTGTGGAGGATCTGCTACCGGGCTGTGTCGCGAGGCTGGCCGCCATGGCCGACCAGCGCGGGGCGGCCCTGCGGGCGATCGAGCATGTCGCCGCCAGCTATGCCGAATCCTCGTGGGCCGACGTGGCCGACAATGTGAGCCGGGCCGACGAGGGAGTGGCGCGGGTGAAGACGCTCGTGGTCGAGGTGCAGGCTGCGGCCGATGCCAAACGGCAGCATTATTTTCGCGCGGTCGCCCTCGCCGAGGAGGCGGTGCGGCAGCTCGACTGGGCCGAGGGCTGCTACCAGGGAGCGATCGAGCGAATGAAGGAGCTGGATCAACTGCGGGCCTCGCTCCCCGGCCGACGGAATACCGTGCAGGCGCGGGTGGCCGACCTTGAACGACAACTCGCCCGCCAGCGGACCGACCGCGTGCGGGCCAACGAACGCTGCCGAGAGGCGGGCCGGCTCATCGAGGCGGCCGACCACGGCCTGGCGATGGCCCGGCCCGACCTGCGGCAGGTGACGCAGGTGCTCGACGCGGCCGACGCTGCCGCGGCCCGCGCCGCCGACCTGGCCGCCGAAGACGAGCGGCTTGCCCGTCAGGCGATCGACGATCTCGAAGAAACCGACAGCCTCGTCCGCCGGGTCGCGGCCTGGTATGCCGAGGGCGTGTCGGCCAACGTGCAGCCGGCCACGGCCGCTCTCGAGCAGGCGAAGGCCTTGCTCAAGCAGCAGCGGTATGAAGACTCGATCAAGACCGCCGCCGAAGCGACTCACATGGCGAAGGAGGCGTATGCGGTGGCCACGGCCGAGGCCGATCGCCGCCGCCACCGTCGGCAGTTGGAAGTTCAGCGTCGCCAGATGGAAGAGGCCTTCACGCGGATGTCGCGGGGGGCGGGGCCGTGGGTGATTCAACTGCCCGGCGGCACATTTACCGGCCCTGACCCATGGCGATCGATGCGGTCGGGCCGCGGCGGCCCCCGCATGCCATCCTTCCCGGCCAGCCGATCCAGCGGCGGCGGCTGGTCGAGCAACACGACCCAGGTCGGCTGGTAGCCGAGCCTGGCGATCGGGCAGGCTTGGCAAGCTGGCGGGTGGGGGGAGGCGACGGGGGCTGCTCTGGCTGATGCAGCCTGACTCGATCGGTCGGCCGGTTTGTCTCGATACCCCTTTGGAGTGGCTCGGTTTTTAGCTGGCCGGATTCGAAGGGGGATCGTCATGATGCGCGGCGTGTTGGTGCTGGGAATGATCGCGGCCTGTGGCTTGGGGGCGATGCACTCGGCCATGGCGGCCGGCCCGAGCAAAAAAACGACCACGCGGGTCGCCGCGAAGCCTGCCACGCCCCAGCCGCCGGCGGAGAAGAGGCCGGTGCTCGTGCCCGGCACCGGCGTGGCCATCAAATATGGCACCGACGACTTCGAAAACGAGAAGTGGGCGATGAACTATCGCCATCCCAAGAGTTCGGAAGAGCAAGACAAGCGGATGCGCGGGCCGCTCGCCCGCAGCACCAATGGCATGTGGTTTGAGGGCCCCAAGCGGGGCATCCCCGACGTGGTGAAGCGGGTGCCGCTGCCGGCGCCCGGCCTCGAGGGGAGCGAGCATGGGATGTTGATCGCCACGCTGCGGGCCGGCATTCCGGGACGAGTCACCTACCAGATGCAGCAGGACGACCTGATCTTCAGCATGTCGAAGGCCGCCGGCAACGGGATTTCGGTCCGCGACAGCCCGAGCATCGTCACGCGGGTCTATCTGCCGCCGTTCGAGCAGTGGGAACAGCGGCGCGGCCCGTCGTTTGGCTTCCGCGCCGGCTGCTTCACCCACGCGATCATCACCGGCGACGATCATCCCGACGAAGGCAGGTTTGGACTCGAGGAATATTGGCCGGGCATGTTTATCAGCTTCCAGCCGAAGAACGAGAAGGCGAAGATCATGGAGCCGTCTGCCACGATCCTCGTGCGGGCCGGCCGCCGCGGGTTGGAAGTGCAGGGGCCGAAGATCACCGAACTCGGCTGGTGGACGCTCGGCCTGTCGTTCTCTCCCGATGGCATGGTGCACTCCTTTGCCAGCCCGGGGGTCGACGACCTCACGATGGACGATCACATCACGTCGCAGTTTCCCTACGGCTATCGCACGGAGTTTGTGAAGACCTTCTTCTACAACGTCTGCTCGATGGACGACGGCAAGAGCTGGAGCACGCCCTGGGTGGTCGACGATCCACGGGTGTACTTCGTGAAGCGGCCGCAGGTGGCGACGCAGCAGAAGCGTTCACGGAAGTAGGGGAGGCTTCGGCCTGTGCTCCTTTGCCCGCCACCAGCCGGCCAGGAGGCTGCCGATCACCGAGTGGACCACGCTCGAGATCGCGCATGGCACGGCGGTGAGCGGCTCGGCGGGAAAATGCTTCTGGGCGAGCACCACGCCGAGCCCCGAGTTTTGCATGCCCACCTCGATCGACACGGTGCGGGACACGAGCGGATCGAAGCCGAAGGCCCGCGCGAAGGCGTAGCCGACGGCAAATCCGCAGGCGTGCAGGAGGCTCACGGCCACGAGCAGTTGCCAGCCGTGCTCCCGGATGGCGACGGCGTTTTGCCCGACGATGCTCGCGCAGACCAGCGCGATCGTGATCACGCTCACCAGTGGTGCGACGGGCAGCACGGCCTGCACCGCCCGCGGGAGATACCGGTTGATCGCGACGCCGGCGGCGACGGGCAGCACCACGACCTGAAGCGTCGAGAGAAAAAGCCCCCAGGCATCGACCGGTACCAGTTGCCCGGCGAGCAGCTTCGTGAGGAGGGGCGTGAGCACGACCGCGCCGAGCGTCGAGCACATCGTGAGCAAGACCGACAGGGCGACGTCGGCGCGGGCGATGTAGGAGACGACGTTGGACGCCGTGCCGCCGGGGCAGCAGGCGACGAGGATCAGGCCGACGGCAAACGGGGTTGGCAGGGCCAGGGCGGTGGCCACGCCCCAGCCGGCGAGAGGCATGATCAGAAACTGGGCGAGGCAGCCGGCCACGACGGCCGTGGGTCGCGTGGCGACGCGGGCGAAGTCGTCGACCGAGAGCGTGATGCCCATGCCGAGCATGATCACGGCGAGGCCGACCACGATGGCCTCGCCGCGAAACCATGTGAAGAGGCGGGGCTCCACCATCGCCAGACCGCACGCGACGAGCACCCACAGCGGAAAGGCGTTCGCCAGGCGGTCGAGGAGGTGCGGCACGGTGGGGTGGGGGTTGGATGTGGGACAGGTCTCCCGACCTGTCGTGACAGCTTGGAAAGCTGTCCTCCATGGCCGTCCTACTCACCGAGGTAGGCGGTGCGGACAAAGTCGGTCGCCGGCGGAAGGATGTCGGTGAGCGTCGATGGCTCACAGCGGATCACGATCTCATCGGGGCCGAGACGGCTGATCGTGAAGGTGCAGGAGGTGCCGGTGTCGGCACCTCGGCCCTCGTAGCACACCTCCCAGGAGTCACCGGCGCGGCTCCACGAGCCCTCGGCGAAGCGACCGTCGGACGTGAAGACCCAGGAGCGGATCTGTCGTCGCTCTGGATCCCAGCCGATGATTTCGGAGATTTCCCGTGCCGAGCCGTCGGCGGGGAGCAACGCCGGGATGCCGTCGCCGGCCGCTGTGCCGCGGTTCTCAGGGGCGAAGACGTGGCTGCGGGTGAGAAACGAGCGGCCGGCATTCCACGAACACCGGGTGCTGGCGACGAGGTCTTCGCTCACGTCCTCCCACGAGCCGACGAGCCATTCCAACTGATCGAGTTGCGCCGACGGGCGGCGTGTGGCCTGAGGCGTGGAGGCGGCCGCCTCGCGCACGCTGGAGAGCACCCACCGGCCCTGTTCGCGGACGACGATCGCCGAAAAGCGGCTGCTGGCGGTCGTGGCATCGTCAAACGACAGCAGCGACACGCCGTCGACCACGGCCACGTCGTTGCGAATCGGCTGGATCGACTCGATGTCGATATCGATCGCAGCCCGGGCATCCTGCTCGAAGAGCGTGGCAAACACACCGGCTACGGCATCTCGGCCGGTCGTCTTCTCGCCCGAATCGAGATCGATGCTTTCGCCGGACTCGCTCCAATGCGAGGCGAGTGCCGCCGTGTCATGTCGATTGAAAGCCTGAAGGTAGCGTTGCATCATCAGGCGAATCTCGGCGGCCTCGGCGTTGTCGGGCGTGGCGGCCATGGCCGGAGCGGCGACCGGGCTGGCCGTGAAGGGGGCGGCCGGGAAGGAGACGTGCTGTGTGCTGGGAAGGTCGGTGGTGGCGACCACCTGCACGACGCCGGCATCGTCGCGATGGTTGTGACCGACGTTGACCAGCGAGTCATCGACCCGAAACGACTTGGGCTTCGAGATCACCTCGGGAATCGGACCGATGGCGCGGCGTACCGTGTCGGCAGCCACCGGACTGACGCCGGAGGGCGAGGCCGGGGAGCGCGGCGGAGCGGAGACATCGACAAAGATTCCAAATACAGCCAACGCCAAGAGCCCGACGACCGCCGCCCACATCCCGATCGAATCGCTGAACTTCATCTCGCACCTCCCTGTTGTTCGCCTGTGATCAAACGCCACTGAGGCGCCACGATGCATCGCGGTTGTCATTCCCGCCGTGTCGCATCGTACCGGAGCCGTTGAAAGGCCTGCAACCGCGGGGCGGGCCGATGTGTGGCCGGACGAAACCCACAAAGCACCGGGCGCAAGCCCGGTGGCCTGCAGTGGCACTGACTCCGACTACTTAATACTTGTTGTCAACGGTCACGCCGGGGAAATCATCCGTGCGAAACGGCGTGAGCGGCAGGCCGGCGGCGGAATACATGTTGCAATCCGGATTGTCAGCCCAGGCGTAACGAACTGCCACCGGATCGGCCACGGCCTCACTCCAGACCTCGATCCGGCCGTCGGGCAGGATGCGGGCCTTCGCTGCAACAAACTTTTTGTCCTCTCCGGCGATCGTGAAGCCAACCGGTTCGGCCACGTCAAACGGCCGCCAGCCGCCCGCTTTCGACTCGACGTTGTCGAACGCCAGCGCGATCTTGGAGCCCTGCTTTTCCATCGACTTATAGAGCGGGCTGCGGCAGACGATCCCCGGCACCT
>CAYZFV010000246.1:0-2798 GCA_964477765.1 uncultured Candidatus Kuenenia sp. | reverse complement strand
GACTGCCACTTTCTCCACGAAGGGCGGCCCCGGCAGCGACTCGTGTCGCGGTACACGCCGCCGCCACGCGAGGCGACCGTGTGGCCCGCCACAGTGCCTGCGGTCGATGCCTGCCTGCTCGACGTGCTCGCGGCGCCCGACGTGGCCAGCAAGGAGTGGATCATCCGGCAATACGACCACGAGGTGCAGGGGGCGAGTGTCGTGAAGCCGTTGCTCGGCCCCGGCGACGGGCCGGCGGATGGCACGGTGGTCCGCGGAGTGCTCGGCCGCGACCGCGGCATCGTGCTCGGCGTGGGCCTGCGACACCGGATCGGCCCCCGTGATCCCTATCAGATGGCCGCCGGCGGCATCGCCGAGGCGATCGCCAACGTGGTGGCCGCCGGCGCCGATCCCGAAAAGATCGCGCTGCTCGACAACTTCTGCTGGGGCGACACCCGCCGCGAGGAGTCGCTCGGCACGCTCGTGGAAGCCTGCCGCGGCTGCCACGACATGGCGGTGGCCTTCGCCGCACCGTTCGTGAGCGGCAAAGACAGCCTCAACAATGTCTTCGCCTACACCGACGCCAGCGGCACCCATCGTGAGATCTCGATCCCGCCCACCCTGCTGGCCACGGCAATGGGGCAGGTCGACGACATCCATCGCGCGATGACGCCCGACCTCAAGACGCCCGGCAACCGGCTGGCGATCGTCGGCCTTTCGCGCGACGATCTCGCCGGCGGCCAGCTGGAGCTGGTCTGCGGACTCTCTGGCGGCGCCGTGCCGCAGGTCGATCCCGACGCCTGCCGCTCGATCTGGGCGGCGGTGGCCGCGGCGATCCGGTCGCGGTGCGTTGCCGCCTGCCACGACATCTCTGATGGCGGCGTCGCGGCGGCGGTGGCGGAGATGGCGATCGGCGGCGGCTGCGGTGCACGGCTCGAACTGGCCGCCTTGCCGGCCGAGGTCACAGCCACCGGCCCGGCCCGCGATCTCACCCTCGCCTTCACCGAAACGCCGGGCCGCTTCGTCTGCGAAGTGCCGGCCGCAGCAGCAGAACGATTCGAGGCCTTCATGGACGGCCTGCCGTGGGCCTGGGCCGGCGTGGTGACCGCCGAGCCGCTGCTTGAGATCGTCGGCACCGCTGGCCAACCATTCCGAGTTTCCGTGGCCGACCTGTCACAGGCCTGGCGACGCACCGCCGCAACCCACTCCTGAGCTCTCCCGACCCCGAAGCCCTCCTGCCCATGCTTGCACCCCGCGCCCTGATTCTTCGTGCCCCCGGCACCAACTGCGACTACGAAACAGCCCACGCCTTCGAGCGGGCCGGCGCGATCGCCCGTCGCCTGCATGTCAACGCCCTCGCCGAAAAGCCGTCGCTGGCCGATGACTTTCAGATTCTGTGCATCCCCGGCGGCTTCTCGTATGGCGACGACATCGCCAGCGGCCGCATCTTCGCTCTCGAGCTGAAGCTCCGGCTCGGCGACACGCTCATGAAGTTTCGCGACAAGGGAGGCCTGATGCTCGGCATCTGCAACGGCTTCCAGGTGCTCCTCCAGACGGGGCTGCTGCTCGGTGACGTGGCGACGCTCGCCCACAACACCTCCGGCCGGTTCATCGATCGCTGGGTGCACCTGCGGGCGACTCCGGGCAAGTGCGTGTTTCTGCGGGGCATCGACCGGTGCGAGTTACCCGTGGCCCATGCCGAGGGGCGGTTCGTCACCGGTTCCCAGGAAGACTTCGCCGCGCTCGAGGCCGCCGGCCAGCTCGTGCTCCGCTACGGTCCCGATGCCTCGGGCGAGTCGACCAATCCCAACGGTTCGATGGGCGACGTGGCTGGCGTCTGTGACACGACGGGCCGCATCTTCGGCCTGATGCCCCATCCCGAGCGGTTTATCGACGCCACGCAGCATCCCTCCTGGAACGGCCGTCTCGACGCCACCGCCGCCGGCGCCGGCCTGACGATCTTCACCAACGCCGTCAAAGCGGTGTCGTGACAGGTTTTTCGCGGTTGCCTGCCGCCCACTGGTTTCCTACCCTCTCGCGGCTTTTTCGGCTCGGAGCCCGACGGTGCCGCCATGTCCCGCCATCATCTCTCTTGGCTGCTCATCCTCAGCCTGATGGCCGGCTGTCGGCTGGCGATGTTCGCGCCCTCAGGACCAGCCACCGAGGATCCGGGCGACCAGATATCGATCGGCACCCCATCGAAGGCCGAGCCCCGCACGATTCCCTGCGAGCTGGTATTTGTCCGCTTCGGCGAGCACGACGAGCCGTTGACCACCGACCTCTGGAATCTTGCCGACGAGCAGGTGCTCGATGGCGACGTGCGGCGCCGACTCCAGGCCAATGGGCTGCGGGTGGGCGTGGTTGCCGCCGCGCTTCCGCCAAATCTCCAGCAACGGTTCGTGGCCCCGATCGACCCGGCGCTCGACACCACGACGGCGGCATCGCTGGTCGAGGCGCCGGCCGTGGTGCGACGCATGCTGCGGCTGCTCCCGGCCCGTGAAAACGAGGTGCTGGCTGCCAGCGGAATCGACGAGTTGATTCTCATGGAGTGCATCGACGGCACGGTGCAGGGCGCGACCTATCGTGATGCCAGCGCCGTGTTTGTGGTGCGGGCTTGGCCGGCGGCGAACGGGAAGGTGCGGGTGCAGGTCTGCCCGGTGATCAAGCATGGTCCGACCGAGCGGACATGGGTGGGCGACGACGGCGTGTTTCGCCTCGAAGCGGGGCAGAAGCGACACGCACTCGACCATCTGCTCTTCGAAGCCACGATCGCCCCGGAATCGCTTCTCCTGATCAGCTGCGTCGGCGACGCCTCGGCA
>CAYZFV010000245.1:0-3874 GCA_964477765.1 uncultured Candidatus Kuenenia sp. | reverse complement strand
GAAGGCCGAGTGCACCCGCCACTGGGCCCACATCGCCAGCAGCACGGCGGGGGCGGTGGCCATCATCAGGTAGGGATCGAAGAAAATCGGTGGCATTGTTCAGCTCGCTCCTTGCTCCGAAAGCCGACGACATGGGCTCTCGATCGAGGGTATTCTAGGCATGTCGTCCAGTCTGGTCGCAGATGAATCCATGGCCTGTTTCTACGCATTGTCGAGCATCGTGGTTCGCGTTGCGGGCGGCCGATCGTGGCCCGGCATGGTCGCCGGATTGCTCGGCGGCCTCGTCGCCATCGGCGGCACTGCCGGCTGCCGCCCCGCCAGTTCGCCGACGCTGTTGATCGACTCCGCCCCGGCGGACCTCCCGCCGGTCGATCGGGCCGATCTCTGCCGCCGGATCGACGCGGTCCTCGCCCACGCCCGCGACGGCCGCCGGCTCGACGCCTCGGTCCACGGCGCCTGGCAGGTCGTCCACGGCATCCTGGCTTTCGGCCGTGACTTCCCCCTGGAACACGACGGCGAGGTCTCTCCCGCCCTCGACTACCTCCTCGCCGGCGGCCCGATCACCGGCTGGACGCTCCGTCCTTCCCGGCCGGGCGTGCGGGCGATCGTGGGAGGGGGGAGCACGATGGCCCAAGGGCATCCCGACCAGTGGCTCGGCTACCTCTCGCAGTGCGGCCTCGCGCCGTGCGGCAAGGGAGCCGTGCCCCTCGACACCCGGCTCACCGTGGCGGGCCGCGACTTCACGGTCGCCGATCTGCTGGCGCAGGCGCAGGTCGATATCACACCGGGCCAGGAGGCCACCTGGACCCTCATGGCCTTCTCGACCTACCTGCCCCACGACGCCGAGTGGACTTCACGCGATGGCGAAACCTGGACGATCGGTCGGGTCGTGGCGATGGAGGCGGCAGCCGACATCTTCTCGAGCGCCTGCGGCGGCGCGCATCGGCTCTACGGCCTCATCGCCGCGGTCAAGCAGCACATGGCCGCCACCGGCACGGGGTCGAACGAACTCGATGGACCGTGGGCCGAGGCTGCCGATGTGATCGACGACTGCGTCGATCGCGCTTGGCGACTCCAGCAGGCCGACGGCAGCTTTTCAACGCACTCGTTCGAGCGGCCGGGAACGTCGACCGATGTGTTTGCCACGCTCAGTGCTACCGGTCATGTGTTCGAGGTGGTGGTGATGGCTCTTGATGACCAGCGGCTTGCCGAGCCGTGGGTGACACGCGCGGCCGAACGGCTGGTCACATTGCTCGAGCAGACGGCGGACATCGACGTGGAGTGCGGTGCCCTCTACCATGCCGCCCACGGGCTGGCGATCTACCGTGAACGCACCTGCCAGACGGCTGGCGGGCGGTGACGTTTTCTTCGGTGCCGAGACCTGATAACCTCACGAAAGTATGGGTTCGGGGAATTCCGCCTCCATTCTTCGGTCGCAGCGATGCACGGCCTGATTTTCTTCTACATCCAAAAGTTTGCCGACTCGGCTGCCGCCGGCGCCACGTCGTGGTCGAAGCTGCGGTCGACGGTGACCACGCGCCATGAGAAATACCTGCCGTCGGGTGTCTATCCCGATGCGGATGCCGTGCACCTGCTCGACTCGATCGCCCAGTCGGCCAATGCATCGTTGCCGACGATCGTGGAGCGATTTGGTGAATTTCTGGCGCCCCATCTGATCAAGGTCGCCGGGAAGCATATCGACCCCGGCTGGACGGCGCTCGACCTGATCCAAAACACCGAAGCGATCATCCACGCGATGGTGCGGGCCACCAATCCCGGCGCCCGGCCGCCGGTGCTCGACACCGTCCGGCAGGGACCACACGAACTCACGCTCATCTACGGTTCGGAACGGCAGTTGTGCGGGCTCGCCCGCGGGCTCATTCGCGGCATCGGCAAGCATTACGCCGAAGAACTCGCCATCGAGGAGACCTCCTGCATGCATCAGGGGGCTCCGTTTTGCACGCTCGTGATCACCAGCGGTGAACGCGACACCCACGAGCAGGCCTCACCACTACATGAGACGATGGAGTTTCAGGGGCCGGCTTCCACATCGTCCCCAACGTCTCGTGCCGACTCCGCAACATCCGTGTGGGAAAGCGGCGGTGTTCCGAGCCGCATCGGCACCTACACCGTGATCAGCAACATCGGCCGCGGCGGCATGGGCAAGGTCTATCTCGGCCGCGATGAACAGTTGCGACGCGAGGTGGCCATCAAGGTGATGCATGCCCATCGGGCGGGAAACATCTCGGCTCGGCAGCGGTTTCTCCAGGAAAGCCGGGCCACGGCGGCCGTCGATCATCCGCATATCGTGACGATCCACCAGGTGGGCGAGCACGACGGCCTCCCATTTATCGTGATGCAGCGACTGCAGGGCCGCACGCTCCAGGAATACCGTGAGGAGGCCGGCCGCGTACCGCTGCCAGAGGCCCTGCGGATCGCCCGAGAGATCGCCACCGGCCTGGCTGCCGCCCATGCCCGCAACCTGATCCACCGCGACATCAAGCCGGCCAACATCTTCCTCGAGGGCCCGGAGCGGCGGGTGAAGATCATCGACTTCGGGCTGGCGCTCGATGCCGCCGACACCGGCACGAAACTCACCACCGACGGCTCGATCGTCGGCACGCCGGCCTATATGTCGCCGGAGCGGGTCAACGAACAGACGATCGATGCCCAAAGCGACACCTTCAGCCTCGGCGTGATTCTTTATGAGATGCTCAGTGGCCAGTTGCCATTTGAGGGTGAGTCGTTGGTGACGACCCTGATGGCGATCGCCCGCGGCGGGGCGACACCGGTACAAGACATCGCAGCTGACGTGCCCGAGCCGGTGAGCGACCTCGTGATGCGGCTCATCGCCCACGCCAAGGTCGACCGGCCGGCGTCGGCGGCAGTCATCGCCGAGGCGATCGCCACCCTCGAAAAGACCGTCACGCCGCAGGGGCCGGCGTGAGGGCCTGCCGCACCGCCACGGCAAGCGCGGCCGTGTCGCCGCCCCACTCGATAGCGGTGCTCTGCTGGGTGGCAAGATGCTTGAGCTGCGCCGTGCCGGTGGTGAATTCATGGCTGCCGATGATGAGAGCCGCCGGAAAGCCCTTCTTGGCGGCCACCTTGAGTTGCTGACCGAGCTTCTTGGGCTCCGGGAAGAACTCGACGGCGATGCCTCCCTGCCGGAGGGCGGCCGCGACGTTCAGGTAGTCGCCCAGATGCTGCTCGTCAAAATAGGCCAGGAACACATCGGCCGGGGTTTCGACGTGGTCGAGTCGACCAAGCTCCTCGAGGCCCGCCAGGAGCCGGTCGATGCCGAGCGACGCCCCGACGCCCGGGAGTTGCTGCTTCGTGTAAAGCCCGGCGAGGTTGTCGTAGCGACCGCCGGAGCAGATGCTCCCGAGCCCCGGCAGTTCATCAAGAAAACTCTCCAGCACGATGCCGGTGTAGTAGTCGAGGCCACGGGCGATCGACGGATCGATGACCACGCGGCCATCGGCCACACCCGCCTGCCGCACACCAGCGATCAGGCCGCGGAGGGCTGCGAGGCCGGCTTCTCCCACGTCGGAGCCGGCGACGAGCGGTTCCAGATGCGCGATCACCGCCGCGGCATCCCCCTCGAGCTGCGCCATTCCGAGCAACGCCTGGCAGGCCTGTGGCTCCACGCCGTGCTGCTGCATCTCGGCGGCGACGGCGTCGGCCGAGGCCTTGCCGAGCTTGTCGAGCGATCGCAACACGTCGGTCGCACGCTCGGCCAGCCCAAGTTTCTGCAACACGCCCGCCAACACGCGGCGATCGTTGACCCGCACGGTGAATCGCTCCAGCCCGATCGCGGCCAGCAGGTCGTGGACCACCAGCACCATTTCGAGGTCGGCCACGGGGCTCGTGGTGC
>CAYZFV010000244.1:0-2680 GCA_964477765.1 uncultured Candidatus Kuenenia sp. | reverse complement strand
ACCTGCGGGAGGCGGGGGCCCGCGACGTCACGATCGTCAACCGCACGCTCGATCGGGCTCATGGGCTGGCGGCTGAACTGCGGGCCCGACCGACCACGTTCGATCGCCTCGCCGCCGAACTGGCCGGTACCGACCTCGTGGTGAGCACCACCGGCGCCACCGAGCCGGTGATCACCGCCGACTTCTATCGGCCGGTGGAGGAAGCCCGCGGTGGCCGGCCGCTGGTGATCCTCGATCTGGCCATTCCTCGCGACTTCGATCCGGTGATCGGCGAACGTCCCGACGTGTGGCTTTATTCGATCGACGACCTCGCGCGGATGTGCGATGCCAACCGCAAGAGCCGCGAGAAACAGATGCCGGCGGCCATCGCGATCATCGAGGAAGAGACCCGGCGATTCATGGGCGACCTTCACCACCGCTGGAGCGGGCCGGTGATCGCGCAGCTGCGGGCGGGATGGAGCGAAACAGGCGACGCGGAACTTGCGCGGCTCTTTCGACGGCTGCCCGCTCTTGATGAGGCCGCCCGGGCTGAGATTCGCCAGTCATTTCAACGGTATGCCGCAAAGATGCTGCATCTGCCGCTGGCCTCGCTCCGCGAGGAAAGTCATGCCGGGCCGCCCCACGGCCTGCTCGATGCGCTCAAGCGATTGTTTGACCTGAAAGAGTAGACGGGCTGAAGCCTGTTCTACCGGCAATACGACAGCGCGAGCAGGGCGTAGGCGGTGACGAGGTTGGGGTCGCCCTCCATCCAGCGTGGATTCTCGTTGATCCACGAGCCATCGTCCTGCTGCCTCGCGATGAGGGCGTCGGCCAGTTCACTCCGCCACGGGTGGGCGACGCCCTGAGCGTCGGTGAAGGTTTCTTCGCCGAGCACATCGAGCGCCTTGGCCGCGGTGTGGAAGTAGTAGAAGAGCCCGGCAGTGCCCATGCCAGGGTTTTCCTCGAAGGTGTAGTTTTTGCCGAGCCAGGTGATCGCCGCCTTCACCCGCGGGTCGTCTTTGGAGAGGCCGGCAAAAATCATGCTCTTCAAGCCCGCGTAGGTCATCGAGGCGTAGCTGCGCAGGCCGCCGGTCGGCGTGGTGCCGGCCTGGCTTTCACCACCCGCAGCCGGGGTGTAGTAGAAGCCGCCGTCGGGGTTTTTCGCGGCGAAGGGCAGCGTGTTGTGGGGGCCTTCGAGATTTTGCGTGCGGGAGACAAACACGAGCGCCCGCTGGATCGCCGGGTCATCCTCGCCCACGCCGGCACTCCGCAGGGCCTCGATCAGGAACGAGGTGTTGGAGAGATCGGGACGGTTTTTCTTGCCATAGCCCGCGCCGCCGTACGCCGGGTCCGAGGAGCCGGCACCTTCGCCCCCATCCCACTGCAAGCCTTTCACAAAGGCCTCGGCCGCCTTGATGTCGGCGTCGTACGTTCCATCGGTGTTGCAAGCGGCCAGCGCCATCATGGCGATGGCGGTCTCGTAGTTTGATACCAGTGATCCAGGTGGATGGATGCCGCCGCCCGGCTGCTTGAACGAGAGGACATACCGGATCGCCATCTGCACGGGGGGCGTATCGTTGGGAGTGCCGCTCTTCACGAGGCCGGCGACAGTCAAGGCCGTGACCGCCGGCCCGACCTGGGATGAAAAACTGCCATCGTCGGCCTGCCCGGTCTCGACGAGATACGCCGTCGCCTTGTCGATCGCGGCTTTGATGGCGGCCTCATCGGCGGCCGGAGAACTCGGCCCGAAAACCAGACCGGCTATGACGGTGAGCGTCGGCAGAAAACGTTTCATCGCGGCACCTCCGCGGAAAGCATAGGCGGCAGCCGATTCGGATGGAAACCGCTCGCGAGCAAAATCGCCCGAAGACGCTCGCCGTCGCCCGCGGTCCGCTCAGACAGGCGCCGTCGGCAACGCCCGAGGGTGGGCCGGCACCTGGCGGGGCGGAGGCTCGCGGCCCTCTTCCAGGCTCCACAGTTCCCGCTCCTCGTCGGAGGCATAGAAGGCGAGCCAGATCGTGGGATCCTCGCCGTCGCCGGCGCTGCAATCCCAGTGGAAGAAGTTGTCGGGCAGATCGACCAGTTTCACCTGGGCCGGCAGGATGTCGCGACGGATGAGGGCGTAGAGCTCGCGGTCGGAGAGGTGGTCGGTGAAGTCGAGCACGATCCTCTTGGAGTAGAGCCGCTCGATCGTCTGCCAGAGGCGGTCGCGAATCTGGTCGTCATCAAGGGTGCAGGCCGGCTGGAGGGCGAGCGTGGGTTCAAACCAGCGGGCGATCGGCACCAGCGGAGCCTGCTCCCAGGCCAGCATCGATTCGAGAAACCGGTTTTCGGCCTCGGTGGGGAGTGTGCGGAAATCGATCTCAAAAATGGCCTCGTCGAGGTAGGGCTCGATCGCGTCTCGCAACTCGGCGTTGCGCATCAGGCAATCGACTTCCTCGGGGCCGGGTAGATGGGTGTGTGCCATGCTTCCGACGATACTCACCGCCGCGGGCGGTTCAACAATTCCAAAGCCGTTTGGAAGCCGTTTTTTCGCCACCCGGCCGCTACGATCGCTACCAGCCGACGACTCCCCGTGGCTTGCCAGATTCACGCAAGCCCGCCGGCTTCCGCCGGCGGCTTTGTGGGGAGCGCTTCCGCCGGCGGCTTTCGGTCACATCGTCCACCAAAAAGCACCGGGCGCGAGCCTGGTGGCTGGCGG
>CAYZFV010000243.1:0-16768 GCA_964477765.1 uncultured Candidatus Kuenenia sp. | reverse complement strand
GTATCGGGGCCACTGGGCCTTCGAACGCGTCGAGCGGCCGGCGGTGCCGGCGGTCCACGACACCGACTGGGCCAAGACGCCGATCGACCGGTTCATTCTCGCCCGGCTGGAGCAAGAGGGGCTCGCGCCGAATTCCGAAGCTGATCGCGTCACGCTTGCCCGCCGGCTCGCCCTCGACCTCACCGGGCTGCCTCCGCAGCCGGCGGCCGTCGACGCCTTTTTGGCGGATACGTCGTCCGACGCCTACGAGCGCTACGTCGATTCTCTCCTGGCGGATCCACACTATGGAGAACGAATGGCGATCGAGTGGCTCGATGCCTCGCGCTACGCCGACTCCAGCGGGTATCAGACTGACTCGTCGCGGCAAAATTGGCCTTGGCGTGATTGGCTGATCAAGGCCTACAACGACAACCTGCCATTCGACCAGTTCAGCATCCACCAACTCGCCGGCGACATGCTGGAAAACCCCACCCGCGATCAGATCGTGGCCACGGGGTTCAATCGCAACCACCGCCTGAATGGGGAAGGGGGCATCATCGCCGAGGAGTGGCGGGGGGGGGCGGGGGGCGGCCCCGGGGGAAAGACCGGCCAGACTTGGATGGGGCTCTCGGTGGGCTGCGCCCGCTGCCCCGACCACAAATACGACCCCCTGTCACAAAAAGAGTTTTATTCACTCTTTTCTCTATTCAATAACGTGCCGGAGACCGGCACGAACCAGGGGTCCCAACATCGAAATGGTGGCAACATCGATCCGGTGCACCTGCTTCCTTCCCCGGAGCAGGAGCAGGAACTGGCCCGGCTGAATCAGGTCGTCGCCGATGCCGAAGCGGCCGTGAAGGCCGAGGTGGCCAACATCGGCGACCTTGTGATGGGCTGGGAGAAGGAGATCGGGCCCGCACTCGCCGCGCCCCACGAGGCGTGGCAGTCTTTCGAACCCCTGGAGCTGCGGAGTGCCGGCGGAGCGAGTTTCCGCCGCAGCGAAGATGGCACCTGGTTCGTGGAAGGAAAGCTGCCTCCGAAAGATACCTACGAGTTTGAGACGCTCGTGCCCGCCGACCGGCTGGGCGGCCTGCGAATCGAGGTCTTGCCCGATGCCACGCTCGCCGGCAACGGCGGTTTCGGTCGTGCTGGAAACGGCAACATCGTGGTCACAAAGATCGAAGCCGAGATCGAGCCACCAGGTGACGCGAAGGTGATACCGGTGGAGCTTGTCAGGGCCGAGGCGAGTTACGAACAGAATGGGTGGCCGGCAGGAGGCGTGCTCCAACTCAAGGGGCAGAAAGCCAAGGGCTGGGCGATCGACGGCAATGACCCAGATAAGCGAGTGCCGCGGCAGATCGCCGTCTTCCCGGCGAAGCCGGTATCCCTTCCGGAAAATGCCCGACTCGTCGTGCGCATCCGGCAGGAGGCATTCGATGGCCACATGATCGGTCGCTTCCGGCTTTCTTTTTCCGAGGAGGAGCCGGCGCTGCTCGGAGTCGATGGTTCGACGGTGCCGAAGGATGTGCGTGAGGCGATCTCGGTCGCGAGGGCGGAGCGGTCGGCCCAGCAACAAAAGGCGCTCGAAACGTTTTATCGAGAGAAGGTTGACGGACCGATCAAGCGGGCCGAGGCGGCTCGAGACGCGGCGAAAAAGAGGGTCGAGTCTTTCAAGGGATCGCTGACCAGTGCGATGGTGATGAAGGAGGGGCCGGTCCGCGACGCCTTCCTGCTGATCCGTGGCGAGTACGACAAGCGCGGCGAGAAAGTCGAGGCGGGGCTGCCGGGTTTCCTGCCACCGCTTCCCGAGGGCACAGAGCCCGACCGTCTCGCGCTGGCGAGGTGGCTTGTGTCGCGCGACCATCCGCTCACATCGCGGGTGTGGGTGAATCGGACGTGGGAGCGGTTCTTCGGCACCGGCCTCTGCAAGACGAGTGAAAACCTCGGCAGCCAGGCCGAGTATCCCAGCCACCCCGAATTGCTCGACTGGCTCGCAGCCGAGTTCATGGAGAGCGGTTGGGACATGAAGCGGTTTGTGAAGCTGCTCGTGACGAGTGCCGTCTACCGGCAAGACGCCACCGTGACGCCCGCGAAACTCGACCGTGACCCAGCCAATCGGCTGCTGGCCCGGGCCCCGCGGATCCGGCTGCCGGGTGAGAGCGTTCGCGACGCGGCCCTCGCCGCCTCGGGGCTGCTTGTGCCCACGATCGGGGGCCCGAGCGTGCGGCCCTGGATGCCCGATGGCGTGTGGGACGAGACGAGCAAGTATGGCGACCTGCGGGGCTACAAGGCCGACACCGGGCCCGGCCGCTACCGCCGCACGATGTACACGATCTGGAAACGAACCGCGGCCCCGCCCACGATGCTGCTCTTCGACGCGCCCAACCGCGAGGTCTGCATCGTCAAGCGGTCGCGAACCAACACGCCGCTGCAGGCGCTGGCCCTGCTCAACGAGACGACATTTGTGGAGGCGGCCCACGGGCTGGCCGCGCGGATGCTGACCGAGGGGGGTGCGACGCCTGCCGAGCGGATCACGCACGGCTTCCGGCTGGCGAACGGCCGCGCGCCGAATGATGCGGAGTTGGCCACACTCGTCGCCGGCTTTGAAGACGACCGGGCTCGCTTCACCGCCACCCCGACCGCCGCCGACGACTATGTCGCCGTCGGCCTGGTCAAGAAGCCTGACGACATTCCGACCCCCGAGTTTGCCGCTTATTCGCTGGCAGCCAACGTGATCCTCAACCTCGACGAATTCGTCATGCGGGAGTAACGCCAATGTCTTTCACTCACACCACCCGCCTGCAAGACGCCCTCAATCGCCGCGTGTTTCTCGGCGGTGCGGCCGGCGGCCTCGGCTACGCCGCCCTCGCCAGCCTCATGCAGCCGCAGGCCGCCAGCGGGGCGACATCGGCTGCGGCGGCGGCGACGCCCGCCTTTCCAAACTTTCCTCCCAAGGCCAAGCGGGTCATCTATCTCTTTCAGTCGGGAGCGCCGTCGCAGATGGACCTCTTCGACCCGAAGCCCGAGATGGAGAAACGGCGGGGCGAGGATCTCCCCGAGTCGATCCGTCAGGGGCAGCGGCTCACCACGATGACCAGCGGCCAGTCGCGGTTTCCGATCGCGCCTTCGAAATTCAAGTTTGCCCGGCATGGTGAATCGGGCATGTGGGTGAGCGAACTGCTCCCCTGGACGGCGAAGATGGTCGACGAGATGTGCTTCATCCGCAGCATGCACACCGAGGCGATCAACCATGAGCCGGCGATCACGTATATGCAGACCGGCAATCAGATCTCCGGCCGACCCTGCCTCGGCTCGTGGACGAGCTACGGCCTCGGCAGCCTCAACAACGATCTGCCGACCTTCGTGGTGCTCGTCGCCCGGTCGAGCAAGCCGGCCCAGCCGCAGGCGATCGGTGCCCGGCTCTGGTCGAGTGGCTACCTGCCGGGTGAATACGCCGGCGTGAGCTTCCGCAGCGCCGGCGACCCGATCCTGTACATCAACAATCCGCCCGGCGTGCCCGATGCGGTGCGGCGGAAGACCCTCGACGGTCTCCAGGCCCTGAACCAGCAGACGCTCGACCAGATCGGTGATCCCGAGACCCGCACGCGAATCGCGCAGTATGAGATGGCCTATCGCATGCAGGCGAGTGTGCCGGAACTGACCGACATCGCCAGCGAGCCGGAGAGCACGCTCGCCCTGTATGGTGACCAGGTGAAGACACCGGGGTCATTCGCCAACTCGGTGCTGATGGCCCGCCGCATGGTGGAGCGCGGGGTGCGGTTTGTGCAGCTCTACCTCAACCACTGGGATACGCATGCCGACGTGGCGGGCCGGCTGCCAAACCAGTGCCGCGACATCGACCAGGCCTGCTACGGCCTGGTCAACGACCTCAAGGCCCGCGGGCTCCTCGACGACACGCTCATCATCTGGGGCGGCGAGTTTGGTCGCACGGTCTACTCCCAGGGAGGCCTTTCCAAGGCAAACTACGGCCGCGATCACCATCCGCGTTGTTTCACGATGTGGATGGCCGGCGGGGGAGCGAAGGGAGGCACGATCCACGGCGAGACCGACGACTTCTCCTACAACATCGTGAAAGATCCCGTGCATATCCGGGATTTCCATGCCACGGTCATGCACCTGCTCGGTTTCGATCACGAGCGATTCACCTATCGCTATCTCGGCCTTGATCAGCGGCTGACGGGCGTGGAGCATGCCCATGTGATCCACGACCTGCTGGCATAGCGTCGATGCGGCCTGCGGTGTGATGCGCGAAATCATGCGGATGCAGGACTTCGCGGCCGTGATGTGTATTCTAAATAGGTCGTAGCGGGGGCGTTTTATCGCCCACGAGTCGTGTCGCTTGGAGAAATCGCATGCGTATCTCGCTCTGGACCGCAACTGCGGTCGTGGTGACCGGTCTTGTCTGGCTGACGCCGCCCGTCATCGGCAACGAAAAAAAGCCCGACGCCCCCTCCACGGATCCCCTCAAGACCGCGCGGGAGATGCTCGCCATCCCGCCGCGGCCCGCACGGCCGGCGCTCTCGCCCAGCCGCCTGCCGTTGGAATTCGCCGATGGCGAACGGATCGCGGTGCTCGGCAACTCGACAGCCGAGCGGATGAATCTCTTCGGCCATTTTGAGTCGCTGCTTCATCAGCGGTTTCCGGCCAAGAAACTCGTGTTTCGCAACTTCGCCCGGCCGGCCGACGAGGTGGCCAACCGGCAGCGGGCCAACGACTACACGAAGCTCGACGATCCGATCGCGGCCTTCGGGGCCGACACGTATCTGCTATTTTTTGGATTCAATGAATCCTTCGCCGGGCCGGACGGCGTCGCGAAGTTCAAGGCCGACTACGCGAAGCTCCTCGATGACCTTGCCAAGCGGTATCCCCGGGACGACGCGAAGTCGCCGCCGCGGTTTGTCATCATCTCACCAATTGCCGTCGAGGCGACCGGCGATCCCTTGCTGCCTGATGCCGACGCGCAGAACAAGATGCTCGCGTTGTATCGCGACGCCGCCCGTGAGCTCGCGGCCACGCGAGGCATCGCATTTGTCGATCTCTTTGCGGCGACCCGCGAGGCGTTTGCCGCCCGGCTCGGAATGCACTACACGATCAACGGCTGCCACGTGAACGAAGCCGGTGATCGCGTGGTCGGCGAAGCGCTCGATCAGGCCCTCTTCGGATCGTCGTCCAACCGCCTCGATGAACAGGCCTTCGCCAGGCTCAAGGCGGCGGTGAACGACAAGTCGTGGGTGCACCTGCAGGACTACCGGATGGTCAACGGCTGGTATGTCTACGGTGGCCGTCGCACATGGGATACCGAGACGTTTCCGCGGGAGTACGTGAAGATCCGCAACATGGCGGCGGTGCGGGATGGCCGCGTCTGGGATCTGGCCGCCGGGAAGACGGTGGCCCCGGTGCCCGACGACTCGACCACCGGCGACCTGTTCAAGCCGGAAACCCGCTTTGGCGAACCCCGCCAGGCCTACAGCGAGAATCCGGAGGGAGGGCCGGCGATCCTTCCGCCCGAGGAACTGATCAAGACCTGCACCGTGCCGGAGGGCTTCGAAATCAGGCTCTTCGCCGACGAGTCGAAGTTTCCTGAGATCGCCAATCCGGTGCAGTTGGCGTTTGACTCCCAGGGCCGGCTGTGGGTCTCCACGATGCCGAGCTATCCCCAGTGGCTACCGGGCGACCCGCCGCCCCAAGACAAACTCGTGATCCTCGAAGACACCGATGGAGACGGCCAGGCCGACAAGAGCACCGTCTTCTGCGACAAGCTGCACTGCCCGACCGGCTTTCAGTTTTTCAACGGCGGCGTGCTGGGGATGGACCAGCCACGGATGCTGTGGCTCAAGGACAGTGACGGCGACGACAAGGCCGATGTCGTGGTGCATGTGCTCGACGGGTTTGCCACCGAAGACACGCACCACACAGCCGGGGCCTTCGAGGCGAGCCCGGGCGGCCTGCTCCACATGCTCGAGGGCGTGGCGATGAGCACGGCGCTGGAGACCCCGTGGGGGCCGTTCCGCAATTTTGGTGCTTCCGGTGCCTACGTGCTCGATCCGCGGACCTGGAAGATTCGTCACTTCAAGACGCCCGGCTACGGCAACGGCTGGTGTTATGTGTTCAACGAGTGGGGGCAGGGCATCAGTGGCGATGGCACCGGTGCCAGCCAGCACTGGGATACACCCCTCTCCGGTGCCCAATACGGTGGCCGCAAGGGCATGAACCCCGTGTTCGACACCGAGCGGATGCGGCCGGTCGTGGGCAGTGAATACCTCCGGACGCGGCAGTTTCCCGACGAGGTGCAGGACGAATTCATCTACGCCTGCGTGATCAACACCAACGGCATTCCGCGGTGGAAGATTTCCGACGACGGCGCCGGCTACAAGGGGGTGCGGGTGCGGCATGATCCGGCCGACAAAAACACCGCGTTCGACCTCATCAAGAGCACCGACAAGCATTTTCGGCCGGTCGATCCGCAGATCGGCCCCGACGGGGCGTTGTGGTTTGGGGACTGGGCCAATCCGCTGATCGGCCATATGCAGTACAGCCAGCGGGATCCCAACCGCGACAAGAAGCATGGCCGAATCTACCGGCTCGTCTACACCAAGAAGCCACTTCTCGAGCCGCAGACCCAGGCCGGCAAGTCGACGGCTGAGGTGCTCGAGCAGCTGAAGGCACCGGAATGGCGAACCCGTTACCGGGCTCGTGCCGACCTGCAGTCCCGGCCGCAGGGCGAAGTCTTGGCCGCCGCGAAGGCCTGGGTGGGCGGCAACGCGTCGGATCCGGCGATCGACCGGCTCAAGCTGGAGCACCTCTGGCTGCAGCAGGCATTCCACGCCGTCGACGACGCCTTTCTTGTCGAGGTGCTCGCCGCCCCGACGCCCGACGCCCGGGCCGCCGCCACCCGCGTGCTGGCCGACGAACGAGAGCGGATCTCCGGCGCGGAGCAGAAGCTGATCGCCCAGGCGCGAGATTCGCATCCGCGGGTTCGCACCGAGGCCGTGCGGGGCTTGAGTTTCTTCGGCACACCGGAATCGATGGCGGCGGTCGTGGCGGCGGCCAACGTCGAGCCCGAGGATCGCTACGTGGCCTATACGTGCGACGCCGCGCTCGGGGCCCACATTCCGGTCTGGAAGGCGGCCTACGAGGCGGGCACGTTCGTCGCCAAGGGATCGCCGGCGGCCAAGATCCTCGATAGTGTGCTGGGGCTCGACAAGAAGGCAGCTGAGATCCAGCCCCACCTGGCCGTGCTCATCAGTAAGGATCCGCGCACCGACGAGGAGCGAAACAAGGCGATGACGGCGCTGGCCGACGTGAAAGGTGGCAACGGAGAGAGCGGCCGGCAGGTGTTTCGCCGGGTCTGCATCAACTGCCATAAGGTGGGGAGCGAAGGGGCCGAGTTTGGGCCCGACATGACCGCCGTGGGCAAGCGACTCACCCCCTACAAGATCATCGAGTCGATCATCGATCCCAACGCCGAGGTCGCTGAGAAATATCTCTCGACGGTCGTCATCACCGACGACGGCCGCAGCATCACGGGGCTGCTCGTGAAGGAGACGCCAGAGGAGGTGGTGATTTTCGACGGCAAGGCCACCAAGACGATTCCGAGGGACGAGATCGACGAGCAGGCAAAACTGCGGCAAAGCAGCATGCCGGAGGGCTTGGCTGCAACCCTGTCACCAAATGAGTTCTTGGATGTCATCACCTACCTTCGGCAACTCAAGCCCTCCCGCAAGGCTCCCCGCTAGCTTGTCGGTTTTTGGCGTGCGGTGCGTATTTCGATCCCCCTCCTTGAGTGATATGAGGGTAGGCCGCATACTAGAGGAATCCTTGTTTCCTCCAGCCGAGCGCGATGAAAGATCCCCGCTTCGCACACCTGCCGCTGGCCGCGGTGATTGCGATCCTGATCATGGTCGGCATGCCGCTCTTGGCCCGCCTCCAGCCGAAGAAGGAAGCCGACTATTGGCAGCGGGTGCGACCGGAGACCTACCCTGCCAGCGGCCGGGCGCTCTATGAGGGGCGGCCTGTGGTTGATGCGGTCGTGGTGTTTCACACGACGGTTGAAGCCACGGGCTATTCCTATTCCGCCGTCGCCAGCACCGACGAGGAAGGCCGCTTCTGGCTGCGGACCTTCAACGATGGCTATGGGGCCGCCGCGGGTCGCCACCAGATCACCGTGCAAAAGATGGTGCCGACCGGCCGGATCATCGAGGGCACGGCCTACGATGGAGGGCCCGATTTTCCGGGCTTCCCGGGTGAGCCGGAGATGGTGAGCGCGCTTCCGGAGCGATTTGCCGATACCACCACCTCCGGGCTGTTCACGACGGTGACCGAAGAGGGCCCCAACGAGTTTGTCATCCGGCTCACGAAGGAGCCGCCGCCGGAGGCGTTGGCCGCCATCGCGGAGCGGGAGCGGGCCGCTGCAGCGGAAGCCGCGGCTGGCGATGCCGCGGCTGGCGAGGAGACTGACGACGGTTCGATATCGGCGGAGTTGTGAGTTGAACCACGTCCTGCTCGCGATCAAGCGACTCGAACTGCAGTCGACCGGAAAGTGGTTTCTGCTCTCGGCGGTGATCGGGGTGGTCGCAGGGATCGGGGCGATCGGCTTTCATCTGATCGGCCAGTGTGTGCAGCACGTGGCACTCGGCAGGATCGCCCACTTCCATGCCGGAGAGGCGGTGGCCGAGGGGAGCGTGTTCCCGGAGCCGGAGGGGCCGTTTCAGCCGTGGCTCCTCGTCGCCGTGATGGCCGCCGGCGGCCTGGCGTCGGGATTGCTCGTTTACACGTTCGCTCCGGAAGCGGAGGGGCATGGCACCGACGCGGCGATCGATGCCTTCCACAACAAGCGTGGGGAGATCCGCGGGCGGATTCCGATCATCAAGACGATCGCATCGGCGATCACCCTTGGCACCGGCGGCTCGGCGGGGCGGGAGGGGCCGATCGCCCAGATTGGCGCCGGCTTCGGCTCCTTTCTCGGGGGGCTGTTGAAGCTGCCGGCCCGCGACCGCCGCATCATGCTGGCGGCCGGCATGGGGGCCGGCGTCCGGGGCGATCTTCCGGGCACCGCTGGCGGGTGCCGTCTTTGCCGGTGAGATTCTCTATCGCGACGCCGACATCGAGAGCGATGCCCTGGTGCCGGCGGCGATGTCGTCGGCGATCGCGTATTCGGTCTTCTGCCTGTGGCTGCCCCGCGAGCTGCGGTTCATGCCGCTCTTCGGGCCACACATGGCATTCGAGGTGGAGTCGCCACTGGAACTTCTCCCCTACGCCGCGATGGCGGTGGTGCTCGTGCTCGCCGGAGTGCTCTATATCCAAACGTTTTATGGGATGCACAAGCTCTTCAAACGGCTGCCGATCCTGCCCCACCTCAAGCCGATGATCGGGGCGACACTCGCCGGCCTCACGGGCCTCGGCTTGTGGTGGGCCTTCGGTCAGGACCGCGACGCCCTCGCCGTGCTCGGCAGCGGCTATGGGCTGCTGCAGAAGATGTTTGGTCGGGAGATGACGGTCGCTCCGCTGCTGCTCGTGGCGGTGGCGTTGGTCAAGATCCTCACCACGTCGTTCACGATCAGTTCGGGCGGGTCGGGGGGCGTGTTCGGCCCTTCGATGGTGATCGGGGGCTGTGTGGGCGGGGCCGTGGGGCAGGTGTTTCACCAGTGGATGCCGTCACTCGTGCCGCATCCGCAGGCCTTCGCGATCGTTGGCATGGCCGGATTCTTCTCCGGCTGCGCCCGGGCGCCGCTCTCGACGGTGCTCATGGTGAGTGAGATGACGCGCGGGTATGGCCTGCTCCTGCCGACGCTCTGGGTTTCGACGCTTACGTTTCTCTTGGGGCGGCGGTGGACGCTCTATCTGAAGCAGGCGCCGACGCGGCTCGATTCCCCGGCGCACCGCGGTGATTTTTTCGTCGACGTGCTCGAGGGCATTCGGGTGGAAAACGTCTATCAGCGAGGCCCCAGGCTCAAGTTGATCCACGAGGGCACGACGCTCGACGAGATCGTGCACGCCTTGGCGGAGTCGACGCAGCGATATTTTCCCGTGGTCGATGCGACCGGGAAGATGCTGGGAATTTTTTCGGCGGAGGACGTGCGGGGGTATCTCTACGACGACACGATCTGGCAGATCGCCAATGCCCGCGACGTGATGAAGAGCGACGTGGTGACGGTGACGCCCGACGAAGACCTCAACTCCGCGCTCGGGAAATTTACGGCGATCAACGTCGACGAGCTGCCGGTGGTCGACTCGGCCGACCGGCAGAAGATTCTCGGCACCCTCCGCCGCAAGGAGGTGATCGCCGCCTACAACGTGCGGCGGCTCGAGCATAACCGTCTCCGCCGCACCGCCGAAGACGCGGTGGGTGCGTGAGCCGTCCGAGCACGGGGCATGCGCGCTGGGCGCCACACGCATGCCATCATGACGGCCGGGTCAGGTTACTTACCTGCTGCGCAAAGCCTCGTTTTTTGATTTCTCAATCCAGCGACCCGGCCGCATGACGCGCCAGGCCGTATTCTCGGAATTGGTTGTCACGGCCACCCTGTCGGCATAGAGCCGGACCAGAAGATTTCTGCCTTCATCGAGCAGTTCGATGTATTCCGGCGTTCGCTCGTGCTCGACAAACCAGAAAAACGGAATGCCGTGTTCGTTTTGTTCCTTCCACTGATTTTCCTGTGGATAGTTGACAAAGCAGATGCCGTTTGAGCCTTCCCAGCACTGTCTTTCCTCTGAAAATACCGCTGCTGAGGTGAGGTTTTGTGGGTTCGGGAACAGGAAAAAGCCAATGGCGGTGATGGCTGCCACCAACAGGAGCCCGGCCAACCACGACATCGTCTGGATCACGCCAGCCCGCGCCACGTCGGCTGCAAACGCCGCCGCGGAACGCGGCCGTTCGTGAGGGCTCCGTGACAGAGCACGCCGGCAGACGGGCCACAGGGAGGCAGGAACGCCGTCCCGCCATCGAGCATCACGGCCGCGGACGATTTCCTTCCGCAGACCGTGGGGATCTGATGATGAATAAGGAATTCTCCCCGTCAGCATTTCGTAGAGAACCACGGCCAAGCTATAGATATCGCTGCGGTGATCGGCGGGTTTGCCCTCCAACTGCTCCGGCGCCATGTAACGCAGCGTTCCCAACGACGCAGCGGATTCCTCTCTTGTGTTCGTCGACTCGGAAATTCCAAAATCGGTCAGTTTTGCCCGGCCCCGATGGTCGATGAGGATGTTCGCTGGTTTCACGTCCCGATGAATGACACCCTCAAGATGCGCGTATTCGAGCGCTTCCCCGATGTCACCGATCCAGGTGACAGCGTCGCGTTGAGAGAGCTTTCCTTTGCCAAGCCGGTCGGCAAGCGAGCCCCCTTCGACGTATTCGGTGACGATGAAATAGTTGTCTTCATCGATGCCGACATCATGCACGGGCACGATGCGTTCGTGTTTGAGATGGGCTGCCCTTCGGGCCTCGCTCAAGAATAAATTCTTCGACGCGACCGTAGTCGGCTTGGGGAGTTTGACGGCGACCGTTCGCCGGAGTTCTACGTCATATGCGCGAAAAACCCGGGCGAACCCTCCCTCCGCAATCAAGCCTTCGAGTCGATACCGCCCAGCCAGGGTTTGTAAAGGCACGGGCGGCGTGGTCGGCGAACCATCTTCTGATGGGCCCTCATCCAGTGGCTTGTCGAGCCATTGCGTTGCCTTGAGGGCGATGATGCGACGGGACAGCTCATCGATCAGTTCAGGATAGGCTTTCGCCAATTCGGATGCCGGCGTGTCTTGGCCGCGGTTGTTGAGTTCCTCCCAGCGGATGAGCAGATCGGCCAGCACGTCACTGCTTTTGTCACTCACCACGGAGCTTCTCATGCAGAAGGGTTTTGGCTTCGTGCCACCGTCGTTTTAGGGTGCGCGGGGAAATCTCGAGCAGCATTGCCGCCTCTTCTTGACAAAGCCCTTCGTAATAAAGGAGGTCCACAACCTCTCGGAGATCCGTCGGCAAGCTCTCGACGGCGGCATGAAATTCGACCCACCGGGAGATGTCCTCTGGTTCGTCGGAGGCTTTGCCGAGAGTGCCTCCGTGCTCATCCGGTGGGTGATGATCTGTGTGGTGATGGGTTGCGTGGCCCTCCAGTCCGAAGTGGTGCTTCTTGAGATCCAATAATTCCCGTCGGATCTGGACGGCAGCCAGGTTGAAAAAGTGTCGGATGGATTTCAGCTCGACATCAGCAAGAGCTCGATGAAGACGGATGAGTGCGTTTTGCATGACATCGTCGGTGAACTCCCATCGTCGCAGTCCAGGGTAGCTGTGGAACATCTTTCGCGTGAGCCTGAGAAGCCGCGAGCATGAATGGTCGAGAAGCAGCGCCTTGGCTTTGGAGTCACCTCTTCGCGCAAGGTCAACAAGGCTTTGGAGGTCGGTGTCGGAGCCAATGGGCATGGCCGCATTCCTGCCTCGAACAAGGGAGCCACAACCCATGATACCCCGCAGGAAGGGATATCCCATGATGCGAAAGGAAACGGGAAAAAGGGCCAAAAAATCTTTGGCCCTCCCGGTGAGGGTCAATCGCATTGCTGAAGGTGAGGAAACAGTCACCGACCAAAACACGGCAATCGATGCCTCTACCAAGGAGAAACCCATTGAGTCCCTCCCCCTGCGACCCGCCGTCGCGGTCGATGGTTTTTCTCTGGCTTGCGTTCTTTCCGCCGCGAGGGATCTCACTTTTGTGGAATCATCCGTCGCTCCACAACAGCATTCCGTGGTGGACATACGCCGCCGTGTCGGTCTGGATGTGGATCCTTATTCCCATCGCACTGTTTTCAGGGGAGCCCGACGTAGTGGTTTCTTCGCGGCAGCAACACGATGGCGGCATGATCAAACAAGACCAGGAAGAAAACCCAACGCTGGATCATGGCTCAGGGTTCACGGACCCAGAACGCCGGATCATCGAGGAAGATCCCACCCTGCGGATTGCGGACTCGATGGGCCATCTCAACCGTGAGCAACTACATAACTACATCGCGATGAAATCAAACTACGAAGATCAGCGAATCCCGTGGAAGCTCGAGTGTGTTTGCCTCCTGTTGATGGTTCCATCGATGGAGTGGAACGAAGTGGCAAGGCAGCGGGGCATGTCGAATGAGGAGTATCGTGACGCGACGAGCTTCGTGCTTTCAACCGCGGAAGGCTACGAGCTTGATGACCAGCAGGCCTTCGAAGAGTGTCTCGAGAAGTACACAGGAAAGCGGCTGGCAGATTATTAAAACACGGCACCCGCCGATCGCCGGATCAGCTTTCGCAGTGCAAAAGTGAAAAGTGAAAAGTGGCAGGCGTGGTTGCGATCGCGGGCAATGGATTTTGCAAATGCTTCACTGCCGGCATGAGTTTTGGGCGCGTCACGCCTGATGCCGGATCGCACGCGGAAACCAGAGCCTCGCCTCCGCGCCGCCAAGACGGGAACGACGAAGGGCGATTTTCCCACGATGGTTTCGGGTCACCACAATCCGAACAACGTACAGGCCGAGACCGCTTCCGGTGGGCTTCGTGGTGAACAGCACCCCGCCATCCCGCTCGGCGCCCGACCAGCCGGGGCCGCTGTCGCCGATGGCAAGAACCACGCCACGCCGCCCGCGCCGGAGCGTGACCTCAATCAAGGACGTTTGGGAGCCGCCTTTCAACGCATTGAGAGCCTCCGCGGCATTCCGCAGGATATTGGCGACGGCGATCCGCAACTGGCCATAATCGCCGTCGATCAGGCATGGCCTGTCGAGGCCGTGGTGGGTGATGGTGACGCCTTGCTGTTCGAGTTGCTCCCTGGACTCGATAAGACACGTGCGGACCACCTCGGTGAGGTCGACTCGGACATGCTCTGTTTGCACGCTGCGGAGCAGAACATTCATTTTCTCGATGGTGCGAACGACCTCTTGGGCATCATTCGCCACGGCCGCAAGCGTGTCGCTGCCGGCTTCGGCGGAATCGAGGGCGAGCCTGGTCCGCAGCAGAATCGTGCTGAGCGGGAGCTTGATTTCGTGTGCGACGGCTGAAGCCATGAGGCTGCTCTCGAGTTTGAGTTTCAGCATTCGGCGCTGGCGAGCCGCATTCGCCTGCTCGCGGCGGTGAGCAGCCGCCACCTCCTCCTGCTGGGCCCGCAGGTCGGCCTCGGCCTGTTGCGTGAGCCTGACCTGGGTTTCCAGTTGATCCGCTCGCATGCGCTCCGTGTGCGAGAAGGCATCGATCAGCAGTTTGCCGATGACGAGAAAGACGAGTCCATGCATGAGCACGAAGAACGCAGTGAGTCCGAAATCGAAGGGCCTCCCCAAGCGGTCGAGAGGCAATTCTGTCACGGATCCAAGCAGCGCGAGCAGCGATCGAATTCCCCCAAACGTGACTTGAATGACCAATGCCACGGTCAGTGGCTTCAGAGGGATCGGCATACCATGCCGGTTGATTCGGAGGACTTCGACGAGTGCCCAGATCGCGAGCATGCCGTCGAACAGCGCAATCAAGCCATACTGTGACTGATACATGCCGTGGGCGATGAGCAATTCGAATACGTTGCGGACGAGAAACAGCAGCAATGACAGCAGCCCCGTCCACTGCAGTGCCACCGACGCAGAATCGTCGGCTGTCGGCACGGAGGAGTGACCTTGGTGGGCCACGGTGCCAGGCGGAGCGAGCAAGCCTTCAAGCGTCGTCATGGCCGCGGTTTCCCGTGCGGAGTGGTCGGGTGTGGGCCTGCCGATGGCAGTTTGAGAATCGATGCAATGTGCTCCCGCCATTCGGTAATGGCGTTGGCATGCACAGCCTCACATCGCTCCACCCAGAGGGGGAATGAGACCGCGAGGCAAACATCCCGCATCCGGCGAACGTCGTTTGCCGTGGGCTCGCAGATCACGAGATTGGAGATGTCGCCATGCTTGGAGAGGAGCCCCCGGCCCCCGCCGAGGGCCCGCGCGTGGATATCCTCGGAGAACGGCCAGAGATCCGCGATGTAGGCATCGAAGGCTTGCTGAAGCGTCGCCTGCTGAGGACGCGACAGAGCGTTCCATTTCGTAAGCGATATCACGTAGCCATTGAGACCAAAATGCATGCTGATGGGCAGGTAGTGGGGTGCGGCCTTGGTCCAGCCGGCGTAGGTGGCCGACGCGGCGCTTGTCACGGCGCAGTCAATCAGTCCGATGGTCAGGGCCTGCCCGGTTTCGTCGAAGGGAATGACCGCCGGAATCCCTCCCAGGGCGGTGATGATTGGGGCGAGGGAGGCGTCGCCGATCCGTATCGTGCGGCCCTTGATGTCGTCGAGTCCGTGCAACGGCAGGCGACTGAACAACTCCTGAGGACCGAACGTCCAGACACCGAGCAGTTTCACCGCGAATCGCTGCCGGAGCGCGCGGTCGAGGGTCGGCGAGTAGGCGGCGACGACCTCGCGAGCGGTCTGAAAATCAGGAATCATTCCGGCGGGATCGATTCCCTCCAGGAGTGGCTCGAGTTGGCGATTCTGCGGAAACCGGAGCGACACGAGATCGAACGCCCCATCCTTGAGCATCTGCAACTGATGGGTGTCTTTGAATCCGGCCATCTCCACAGGGCGGTACGTGATCCGCACGGGCAGCCCGGTTTTTTTGCGAAGGGTTGTGAAAAAGGGCGCTTCCTTCGCGGTCTGCAGCGTGCCGCTCGTCGAAGGTTGGCCGATGACGACGAGCGGAACCTCGTCGAATGACCGCCACGCAGCGACGAATATTGCAGCGATGAGCAGGAGCAGGCCAACGCGTTTCATGCGTCGATCTCAGTCTGACAGTGGGATTGGGAGGATCCCTCGTTGTGGCAATGCCGGAGGTGGGACTTGAACCCACACGCCCTTGCGGGCAACGGATTTTGAGTCCGTCGCGTCTGCCATTCCGCCACTCCGGCTCGTGAGAAAGGCTCTGCCACCGCTGAGATTACGCCTCCCGGAGACGTTTTGCCAGCACTGGCCTCTCCGCCGGGCAATCACTCATGGTAGGGTTTGGACTCACCGCCTCCGGCGAGGACCCCCATGCAGGTGATTGTTTTTGAAGATGCCGGCGTCGAGCGACTCTGGCCCCTCACCACCCTCCGCCCCGCCTGCGATCTCACGATCGGGGCCCAGACCCTCTGCCAGACGCTCGCGGTCATCGGCAGCGTGCACCGCGTGGTGCGGCCCCCGCTCGCCCGCCACCTGGCCGCCATCGCCGACAGTCGCGTCACGCTCTGGGGCGTGCAGGCCCTGCCCCCCGCCGACGAGCCGCTCATGTCGCGGCACGGCGCCCTCACCGTGATCGTCAATGCCCGCGTGGTGCCGAGCCGCGCCACGGTCGTGACCATCCGCAGCCTTGTCGAAGCGGGCCATCGCGGCATCGTGCTCGACGGCGACGCGATCGCCGCCGCCATCGTTCACCGCACGGTGGACGGCGCCGGCGCCGACGACCTCGCCCTGCGGCAGCTCGTCGACTCCGGCTCGACCGACGCGGTACGGGCGCTCGGGCTCGAACCGCTCGATTGTGGGCTCGAACTGATTCGTGAGCCGCATGACGTGGTCACCGCCCACGAATGGGCGATGCCGGGGCTGCTCGCGATGCTGATCGATAGCGGCCGCTATGGCGAGGTGCAGCCGGGGCTCTATGTCGCTGAAGACGTCACCCTCCATGAGCCGATCGTCGTCCGCCGGGGGCCGGTGGTGGTGGACTCGGGCGCTTCGATCGGCCCCTTTGCCTGCCTCGATGGGCCCGCCTTCATCGGCCACGGAGCCCGCGTGAATCCACACGCCTGGATCCGCGAGGC
>CAYZFV010000242.1:0-3060 GCA_964477765.1 uncultured Candidatus Kuenenia sp. | reverse complement strand
GCCACCGGGCTTGCGCCCGGTGCTTTCTGGTGCGTACGACAAAGGGCCTTATTTCGGGCGGTAGTAACTGCAGCCTTTGCCGAGTAGCCGTTCGTAGCCGGTGTCGATCCCGATCATCGTCTCGGCGCCACCCAGAAACAGTGACCCATCGGGCTTGAGCGACTTCCGCATCTTGCCCACCAACGCCGCCCGCGTCGGCACGTCGAAATAGAGCATCACGTTCCGCAGAAAGATGATGTCGCAGACCGGGATCGTGGGCCAGGTGGCATTGAGGTTGAACTGACGAAACTCGACCAGCCGGCGGCAGTCTTGCGTGATGCTCCATTTTCCCTGGAGCAGCCGAAAATATTTTTTGAGCAGCTCGGGCGGCAGACCGCGGTTTGTTTCGAGGTTGGAAAACAGCCCCTCCCGGGCCTGGGTGAGAATCGGCTCGGAGATGTCGGTGGCGAGGATCCGCACCCGCCAGGTCGCCACGAGGTCGGCAAAATGCTCGTTGAGCAGCATCGCGATGCTGTAGGGCTCCTGGCCGGTCGAGCAGGCGGCCGACCAGATCGTGAGCTGCCGCAGCACCTTTCGCTTCGGCACGAGTTCTTCGATCAGCATGCGGAGCGTTTCGAACGGGCTTTTGTCACGAAAGAACGACGTCTCGTGGGTCATCATCGCGTTGAGCACGTCGCGCTCGAGCGTCGGATCGAGGCCTCCCTTGATGCGGTCGATGAGCGTGTCGAGGCTGGGGATCACCCGCTTCTTCACGATCGGCATCAGCCGGGCGACCACGAGATACTGCTTCGAGTCGTCGATCACCACGCCCGTCTTGCGGCGCAAAAGCGACCGCAGAAAGCCGAACTGCTCCGGGCTGACCTTCATGAGCGGCCTTTCCGCGGCGGGTTCATCCGCCCCGTCGCCTCAGTCGCACCGCCACTTCGGCCCCGAGCTGGGCCAGCGGAAGCACCGCGTCGGCCAACCCGGCCCGGGCCACTTCGCCCGGCATCCCCCAGACGACGCTCGAAAATTCATCCTGGGCGAGCACGCCGCCGCCGGCCTCGACGATCGCCCGCGATCCGGCCAGCCCGTCGCGGCCCATGCCGGTGAGCACGATGCCGAGCGTGCCCGGCCCCCACACTCCTACCGCCGAGCGGAAGAGCACGTCGGCCGCCGGCCGGCAGGAGTTTTCGGGAGGATCATCGGTGAGTCGCGTGACAACGCCGCCCGCCTCGGTCGCCAGCACAAGGTGGCGGCCGCCAGGTGCGAGCACGAGGTCACCCGGCTTGAGGGGCATGCCGTCGGCCGCCTCGCGGACGAGTGTGCCGGTGAGCTTTGTGAGCCGCTCGGCAAGCTGGGCAGTAAAAAAGGCTGGCATGTGCTGCACGATCGCCACGGGCACGGGGCAGTGTTTGGCGAATGCCGGCAGCATCTCGGCCAGCGCCGTCGGGCCGCCTGTGGAAACGGCGATCGCGACGCCTCGAACCGTCTCCCGGGAGGTCGACGGCCGGCGCGGCGGAGGGGCCGCGGCCGGGCGGGGGTGGGCGATTCCCCGCGGCACGAGCGCCTTGATCTTGGCGATCACCTCGTCACGAATCTTCGCGGCGACCTCGTCGGCCGCGAGGCCGGCCGGCTTGGCGGCGTAGTCGTTGGCCCCGGCGAGGAGGGCATCGAGCGTGGTCTTGGCGCCCCGTTCGGTAAGGCTCGAAAACATCACGACAGGCAGCTTGGGAGCAAGGCGACGGATCTCCTTGAGCGCCCCGATGCCGTCGAGCACCGGCATCTCGACATCGAGCAGCACGACATCGGGCACGGTTGTGGCGATCATCTCGACACCCATCTTGCCGTCTACTGCCGCCCCCACGACCTTCAGATCGGAGTCGGCGCCGAGCGTGGCCGACAGCAGGCCGCGAATCGTGGCCGAGTCGTCCACGATCAGCACGCGGATCGGCTGCCGCGCCGTCGGGCCGGCCACCTCCGCCGCACTGCACACGCCCAGGCCGACGAGCACCCGCGCGAGCGACTCGGGTGCGAAGGGCTTGGTGAGATAATCGTCGACGCCCGCCGCCCGCGCCTGCTCGATGCGGGTGCGGTCGCTCTCCGTGGAGATCATCAGCAGCCGTAGATCACGGTGCCGCGGGCTCTCCCGAAGCCGCTTCACCAATTCGATCCCGTCCATGACAGGCATATGCCAGTTGACCGTGACGAGGTCGGGCCGCGGTGACGCGGCAAGGGCCTCCAGTGCCTCGGCCCCATTGGCGACCTCGACGCACTCAAACCGCAGGTCACGGAGTGCGCGGGCCACGATGCTGCGGCTCGGCTTCGAGTCGTCGACCACCAGCGCCCGCATCGGTACCCTCCCTGCCGGCTGCCGCCGAAACCTCGGCTACCGCCGATACTCTGCCACCAGCCGCTGCAGATCCATCGCCATCCGGGCCAGCTCCTGCGACGACACCTGCGTGTTGGAGGCACCCTCGGCCGTGCTCTGGGCGGCCTGCGCCACCTGCACGATATTTTCGGCGATCTCGGACGAGCCGGTCGTGGCCTCGCCGATGTTGCGGCTGATCTCGCTGGTTGTCACCGACTGCTCCTCGACCGCCGCCGCGATCTTGGTCTGCAGTTCGTTGATCCGCTCGATCACGCTGCCGATCTCACCGATCGCCGCCACCGCCCGCTGGGTGTCGCCCTGCATGGCCTGCATCTTGGCGCCGATGTCTTCGGTGGCCTTGGCTGTCTCACGGGCCAGCTCCTTGACCTCGTTGCCCACGACGGCGAAGCCCTTGCCGGCCTCGCCGGCGCGGGCGGCCTCGATCGTGGCGTTGAGCGCGAGAAGGTTGGTCTGCTCGGCGATCGATGTGATCACGTTGACAACCTTGCCGATCTCCTCGCTCGAGATTCCGAGCGCATGCATCGTGCCGCTGGTGGTGCCGGCGAGATCGACCGCCTGCCGGGCGGTGGAGGCGGCCTCTTGGGCGCTGCGGGCGATCTCGTGGATGCTCGTCACGAGGTTTTCGATCGAACCTGACACGATGCGGGCGTTCCCGCTCACCTGTTCGGCGGCGGCCGACACGAGGTTGG
>CAYZFV010000241.1:0-3320 GCA_964477765.1 uncultured Candidatus Kuenenia sp. | reverse complement strand
AGGGCAGGATGCCCGAAGTGAGCGTCCGGCGAAGGGGTACGGGCAGCCCCGAACCACCACCAAAACGGTTGCCACCCACCGCCCCCGGTGAGATGTCGTCTTTGAATGGGCGAGCACAGCCGTAGACTGCTTTCATGGCTCCCAATCCCCCAGCACCGCCGGCGCTCCCAAACGCGGCCGCCCTCTGGCAGGCCGCCTGCCGGGCCGTGACCGGCTACATGCTCGTGATCGACCGCGCCGGCACGATCCTCTTCGCCAATCGTGCCGAGGCAGGACGCTCGGCCGCAGACGTCGTCGGCCGCAGCCCCGGCGACTTTGCGGCCCCCGAGGTGGAGGCCGTGATCCACGAGAGCCTCGAGCAGGTGTTTTCCACCGGCACCATGCAGGCCCGCGAGTTTCCCGGCCGGCTCCTCTCCGGCGAGGAGGCCCACTTCTCGGCGCGGGGCGTGCCGATCATGGTCGATGGCGACGTGGTGGCGGCGCTCGTGTATTCAGAAGACACGCTGGCCCTCAAGAAGTCGCAGGACGCCCTCCATCGGGAGCGGCATGTGCTTCGTCAGATGCTCGAGATCCAGGAGCGGGAGCGCCAGCTTGTCGCCTACGAGATCCATGACGGGCTGGCCCAGTTTCTGGCCGGCGCCATGATGCATCTTCAGGCGTTGGAGCACGCCGCCGGGCCGGCGGGGCCGAGTCGTGAACTCCACGAAAGCCTGCGGCTGCTGCGGGCGGCCGTCGACGAGTCACGGCGGCTGATCAGTGGCCTGCGGCCGCCGACGCTCGATGAGCTGGGTATCGTCGAGGCGGTGGATTCACTCGTGGCCGACGCACGGATCGACGTGCCGCAGGTGACCTTTGCCCACGATCTGCCCCCTGGTCGCCTGGCAGCCCAGCTGGAGACGACGATCTTTCGCATCGTGCAGGAATCGCTCTCCAATGCCCGCCGCCATGCAAGCGCGAGCCGGGTCGATGTCGTGATCGCGGCGACCGGGGCGGAGCCCCACCGGCGGATCCGGGTATCGATTCACGACAACGGCGTCGGCTTCGATCAGACCACGGTGCCCGACGACCGTTTCGGCCTGGAAGGGATGCGGCAACGGGCGCGGATGCTCGGCAGCGAGGCGGTGATCCGTTCGGCACCGAGGCGGGAGACGACGATCGAGGTCGACCTGCCGCTGCTGACCGCGGAAGAATGATGCCGTCGTCGCCGGCGACACCCGATCGTCACTGCTGGACGACGTCGAGGGGGCGGGCATCATCGGCCTCGTAGACCGGTGGTGACCGGAGCACCGCATGGAGCGGGGCGTCGAGCGGGGCCAGCTGGTCGTGCCAGGAGAGGGAGGGCAGCCGGTCGAGCGTACGGGTGGCCACCCGCACTTCGATCCGCTCGTCGCCGCCGCCCCGATAGGTGCCCTTGTTGGGCGGCACGTCGGAAAAATCTCGACCGACGGCGGTCTTCACGTAGTGGCTGTTGACGGGGCAGCCGTCGGTGGGATCGAAGCCGAGCCAGCCGGCGTCGGGGAGCCAGACCTCGCACCAGGCATGGCTTTGCGATTCTTTGCCCGGCCGATGCACGTAGCCGCTCACATACCGGGCCGGCACGCCGCAGGATCGGAGGATCGCGATCATGAGGTGCGTGAAGTCCTGGCAGACTCCCTTGCCATGGGTGATGAGGTGGTCGATCGGCGAGGTGGCGTCGGTGACATGCTGGGCGTAATCAAAGCGGCCGCGGATGTATTCGGCCACCTGGCAGACCCACATGCCCACCCGCATCCGCGGCTGCGGCCGGAGCGTCTCCAGGTGCGGGGCGAGCAGCGGCGTATCCCGCACCGGCCCACGGAGGGGCAGGGCATCGAGCGTGTCGAGCGGCAGCCGCTCCTCCTCGAGAGGAAACATCACCTGGCTGGCCATCGGGCTCACCGCCACCTCCTCCGTCTGCACGATACTCGCGGCCAACACCCGCACGGCGGTATGCGGTTTGAGGAGATTGAAATGGTGCACATGGTTGCCAAACCCGTCGACGTAGGTGCTCACGGTGGTCGGCTGGCTGATCGTGACCTGGAAGGAGTGACACCGCTGCAAGGCGTCGCTGACCGGCTCCATCCGCAGTTCGCACTGCCACTCGGTGACGGGTTCCGTGTATTCCATCAGGGTCTCGTGCTGAATCTCGAGAATCATCCGCAAGGCCTCCGCCAAAAGTCGCCGCCCGTCATTGGAGCGAGTATTGCTGCTGCAGGAGTTGCCCGATCCGTCCACAGCGGCCGAGCGAATCGCCGAGCAGCCCATGCAGCCGCTCACCGTCGAGCTCATCGCTGTCGAGGTAGGTCAGCTCGCTGACGAGACCGCCGAGCGTCCGCATCGCGTCGCTGTCGCAGCGGCCCGGCAGGCGGCCGCTGATCTCCGTGAGCGAATCGAGCACCCGCTCGAGGCAAAACCGCACCGAGTTGGGGAAGTCGGGATTGACGAGAAGAAACTCGACCACCCGCTCCGGCTCCACCCGACTGATGTAGAGGCGCTGATAGGCCTCGTAGGCCCGGCACTGACGCAGCACCGCTCCCCACTGGAGATTCCGGACCGGCAGGTCGGACCCATCGCCCCGCTCCAGCAGGCCAAACTTCGAGTCGAGGATCCGCAACACCTTGTCGGCCCGCTCGAGATAGGTGCCAAGCTGGATGAAGTGCCAGCCCTCGTCGTGGCTCATCGTGGCATCGCAGACGCCATGACACAGGAGCACGCCTACCTGCGTCTCCTCACAGAAATCGTGCGGCGACTCGGCCACGGCCGCCTGAAACGCCCCCTCGGAAAGCCGCCAGTGCAGCTTGTTCAGCTCCCGCCACATCTGCGGGCTGATCGAGCCCCGGATGCTCCGAGCATTGTTGCGGGCGCGATTCACACACGCCATCACGCTGCCGGGATTCCCGAGATCGACAAGCAGCCACCGCTGGACCGCCGCCACCGGGTGCTCGCCGTCCCCCGGCGGCGGAGGCGGCTGGCAGAGCATGGAAAGGAGGGCGTTCCACTCCAGCTCCACCGGATTGGAAAGGACGCCATGGAGGTCGAGATCGAGACTGAACGTGACATCGACGGCCCGGGCCAGACAGGCCGATCGCTCCAGATAGCGGCCCGTCCAAAACAGCGCGTCGGCGACTCGGCTCAGCATGCGTCCCTCACGTCCGGCCGGTGTTGGCCAGGATCCAGGTGTCTTTGCTGCCGCCACCTTGCGAGCTGTTCACCACGAGGCTGCCCTTCGGCAGGGCCACGCGGGTCAGGCCGCCGGGCGTGACGACCACCCGCTCGCCGCAGAGCACGAACGGCCGCAGATC
>CAYZFV010000240.1:0-2697 GCA_964477765.1 uncultured Candidatus Kuenenia sp. | reverse complement strand
GTGGCCACCAGCCGGCTGGTCGGAACAAGCCGCTGCGAGACAACGCCGGTGTCGGCCCGGTAGTAGTCGCCACGGGTCCGCAGGGCCATCACGACCTCTTCCAGCGAGCAGTTGCCCGCCCGCTCACCGATGCCGTTGATCGTGCATTCCACCTGGCCCGCACCGGCCTCGACGGCCGCCAGGCTGTTGGCGACGGCCAGGCCGAGGTCGTCGTGACAGTGCACGCTGATCACCGCCTTGTCGATGTTGGGCACGCGGTCACGGAGGCTCTTGATCACATGGTGCATCTGGGAGGGCGTCGCATAGCCCACGGTGTCGGGGATGTTGACGGTGGTGGCCCCGGCCGCGATCACCGCCTCGACGACACGACAGAGAAAATCGATTTCGGTGCGGGCGGCATCCTCCGGCGAAAACTCGATATCGGTACAGAGGCCGCGAGCCCGCGTCACGCCCGCCACCGCGCGGGCGAGCACCTCGTCTTCGGTCATGCGGAGTTTGAACTCGCGATGGATCGAGCTGGTGGCGAGAAACACGTGGATCCGCGGTTGGCGGGCCTGCCGGAGCGCGTCCCAGGCGCGGTCGATGTCGGTGTCGTTGCAGCGGGCCAGGCCACAGACCGTCGCCCCCTCCACCGCCGCGGCGATCGCGCGAACACTCTCGAAATCCCCCGGCGAGGCGATCGGGAATCCGGCCTCGATGATGTCGACACCGAGGGCGGCCAGCGCGTGGGCGATCTCCAGCTTCTCGGTGTGGTTCATGCTCGCTCCCGGCGACTGCTCGCCGTCGCGGAGCGTGGTGTCGAAAATGCGGATGGTTCGGGGAGTGGTCATCGGGAGACGGAGGGGGAAGAACGGACGAGCACCAGGAAGCCTCGACGCCGGGCATCCTACTCCCTCGTATCGTAGCAAGGGTTTCGGCCGGCCATACTCCCGGCCTTCTCCCCGGCGGTCGGGCCCATCGACTACACTCAGGAGGGTCGGTGCCATGGCGCTGCGGCCGCATCTCTCGGTGGAACTTCAGCATGACGCTCGGTGAATTCCAGGCTTTGATCCGCCAGATGTATCATGAAAAGGATGCGGCCCGGGGGGTGGAAGGAACGTTCATGTGGCTGACCGAAGAAATTGGCGAGCTGGCCACGGCGTTGCGGAGCGGCACCCATGAGGAGCAGGCCCTGGAGTTTGCCGACGTGCTCGCCTGGCTGGCGACGATTGCCAACGTGGTGGATGTCGACCTCGAAGAGGCGGTCGCCCGCAAGTACGGCCGTGGCTGCCCGGGATGCGGTCGGCTGGCCTGCACCTGCCCCGATGCCGAGAAGCCCTGACGCCCCCACCGACCCCGTGCCGAGCCCGATTCCATCATGATCCGCGCCGTGCTCTCGCTGCTGGTTTCCGGTGTGGTCGCCGCCACGGTCGCGGCGGCCGACAGCGAGTCTCCAACGGCTGGTCCGTGGGTGGGCTTCGGGGGCGTGTATCGCACCGGCTCATGGACGCCGCTCGTGGTCGACGTGCCCGATGGTGAGGGGCCGATCTATGCCAGTGTGGAGGATCCCGATGGGCAGTGGCTCGCGTCGCCCCCAGCCCGCGTCGAGCGGGCGGACGGCCGCGCAGTGGCCCGCTTCTGCGTGCGGTTTGGTCGGCCAAACGGTCGCGTGCTCCTTCATCGCACGCCGCTCCCGACGACCTCGACGCCGGTCACGCTGCCGCCGCCGATCCCCTCGACCGACCGCGTGCTCCTCGTGCTCGGAGAGCCGGCCGGCATCGATCGGGCGGCCCGGCTGCTGGCGACGGAAGACGGCAGCCGCCCCCGCGTGGTTTTCGCGCCGCGGAAGCCGCTGCCACTGCTGGAGATGCCGCGCGACCTCGACGGGGCCGATGTCGTGGTCGCCTGTGGCCGTGATCTGCTCGGCCGCGATCCGCGCACGCTCGCCGCCATCGACGACTGGGTGCGACGCGGCGGCCGGCTGGTGCTCCTGGCGGGAACCTCTGCTGCCGACGTGGCGGCGCTCGATGCTCCGGCGGCTGGCTGGCTGCCCGGGCCGGTGGGCCGGATGGTGCCGTTGCGGCGGTCGGCGCCGCTCGAAGTGTTTGCTCGCTGCACGCGGCCGATGGATCGGGGCCTGCTGGCGGGCCTGCGGGTGCCGGTGTTCACGAACGCCCGGGAGATAGCGGGTCTGATCGAGGCCCATGATGGTGCTCGGCCCAGCGACCTGCCGCTGGTGGTTCGCCGCGGGTACGGCTTTGGTATCATCACGTGGATCGCCGCCGACCTCGATCAGGCGGGTTTCCGCTCATGGCCCGGCAGCGACACGCTGCTGGTGGAATTGCTGGGCGGACCGCCCCGTGCCCAGGCTGGTCGGGCGGGTGAAACGAATCGGCTGGCGCTCGATCTGGCGGGCCAGCTGCGGCGGGCCATCGATCGCTTTCCTGGCATCGAGCCGGTGCCGTTTTCACTGGTGGCGCTCCTCGGGGGGCTGGCGATTGCGACGCTCTATCCCGCGAGTTGGTGGCTGACGCGGCAGGCGACGCCGGGCGTGGCCTGGGCGATGCTGCCGGCCGTGTCGCTCCTGGCGGGCTGGGGCGTGTGGGAGGCGGGGCGGCAGTGGCAGCGGGGCGGCGCGAGTGAGTCGGCGGCGGCCGTGATCGACATCGATGCCGCGCGGTCTACGGTCCGCGGTCTTTCCTGGGCCGGCCGCTGGTC
>CAYZFV010000239.1:0-2864 GCA_964477765.1 uncultured Candidatus Kuenenia sp. | reverse complement strand
ATGTCGAGGGCCATGTGGAGCTGGTCGCCGCAGTCGCACCGCAGGCTGTCGAGCAGGTCACCTGTGAAGCATGAGGAATGGAGCCGCACCAGCGGCGCGGCCGCCTTTGCCGGATCGCCCATCACGAGTACCAGCGGCTGCTGGCCCTCATATTTCACTCCGTAGGCAATAATGCGAAACCGTCCCCACTTCGTCGGCAGGTCGGCCGCGGCGATCCGCTCCACGAGCTTCTCCCGCAGCCGCCGCTGGCGGATCAGTTCCTCGATCGAAATGATCTCGAGCTTGTGCTCGCGGGCAAGCTGAAAGAGCGCCTCGCGGTCCGCCCGGTTGCCGGAATCATCGAGGATTTCGCAGAGCACGCCCGCCAGGTGCATGCCCGCCAGCCGGCAGAGATCGATGGCGGCCTCGGTGTGGCCCGCCCGCCTGAGCACGCCCCCCTCCTTCGCGATGAGCGGAAAGAGATGCCCCGGCCGCACGAAGTCGGCCGGCGTGCTCGCCGGATCGAGAATCGCGCGGATCGTGTCGGCCCGCTCGACGGCCGTGATGCCCGTGCGAGCCGAGCGATGATCGACCGGCACGGTGAAGGCGGTGCCGAGCGGAGTGGAATTCGCCTCCACCATCATCGGCAGTTCGAGCCGCCGCGCCATGTCGGGCAGGATCGGCATGCAGACCTGCCCACGGCCGTGGGTGATCATGAAGTTGACGATGGCCGGCGACGCTTTCTCGGCGGCGCAGACAAAGTCGCCCTCGTTTTCCCGATCCTCGGCGTCGACGACGATCACCACCTCACCGCGGCGAAATGCGTCGAGGGCGGCGTCGAGACTGCTGAATCGGTCGGGCATCCTGTGGGCTCCCTGCCTGTTTTTCCATCGGTTTTTTGCCGGCCGGCTGCTGCCGCCTCTCAAACGATTATACGATAGTGACAATCGCTGTCCGCAGGCCGAGGCTGCCACCGCGGGCGATTCTGCCAAGGAAATGGGGCCGGAGATGCTCGATCGTGAGGAATACGTCGAACAGGCCTACCTGTTTCGCAACCTGGCCGAGCGGATCTCGGCCGGCATCGCCGCCCAGGAGGCCCTGCGGGCCATCGGTGAGGAGGTGCTGGCCACCTCGAAGCTTCCGATGGCGCTCGACTATCTGGCCGGTGAACTCAAGCTCGTCGGCACACTCTCTACCGCGATGTCGCGTCTGCCTCACTACTTCACGGCCTTCCAGACCTTCGTGATGTCGCAGGCCGAGGAAGAGGGGGGCCGGTTCGACATGCGGACGGGGCTGGCGATCCTCGAGCGGGAAGCGACGTATCGCTCCGAGGGAGTCACGCCACAGGGGCTCTTCTTCTACCGCTTCGAGTGTCTCTCGCGCAACCGCCTCGACTACGCGCTCGGGCTCGTCGCCCTCGCCGATGACGCGATCTTCGATGCCGACTGGCGAAGCTGGATCACGATGCTTTCGCGGCAGATGGGGTTTGTCGATCTGGCCGACCTCGTTTACATCCGCAGTCCGGAATATTGGCGGATCGAAAAGCGGGATGCCGCCCAGGCTGGCCGGGAAGGTCCGGAGCCCGACCGCGTGATCCTGTTCGGCGAGAAAGAAGGCCGCATCGCCCGGGCCAACCGCGGCAAGGATCCGCTCTTCTTTTTTTCTGCGCTGCAACGGCAGCTCGGCTACCCGTCGGTGCCGCGGCCGGTACGGCCCAAGCCGATCGAGGATTCGCCCGCCCTGCTGGCCCGCCGGCTCGAGCGGCTCGAGATGCGGGTGAAACTCCTGGAGGAGGAGAGCGGCGGCGGCATCGACCTCTCCCGGTTTGACCCGAAAAATATCCTCCGCGGAGCGGGCGGGTGATTGCTGACGCGCGAGAGATCTGGACCGCCGCCATCGATGCCGTGCGGCCGGAGCGGTTGCTGATGGAATCCGCGGTCGAACATCGCCTCCGCAACGCCGTTGACGGGTGTGATCGCGTCGTCGTCATTGGAGCGGGCAAGGCGGCGGCAGGCATGGCAGCCGGCGTGGAAGCGATCCTCGGCAGCGACCGTCTCAGGCAGCATCGCGTCACCGGCCTCGTGAGCGTGCCGGAGGGCTGCGGCCGACACCTCGCGGCCATTGAAGTGCGCGAGACACGGCCCGCCGGCCTCAACCTGCCCACGCCCACGGTCGTCCAAGCGACAGAAGAGATCATCCGCCATGTTTCGTCGCTCACTCCCCGCGATGTGGCGATCGCCTTGATCACGGGCGGCGGCTCGGCACTCCTCGCCGCCCCGCGGCCCGGCGTGTCACTCGAAGAAAAAATTGCCGCCACCCGCCGGCTGTCCGAAGGCGGGGCCACGATCGCCGAGCTCAACGCGGCCCGCCGCGAGCTGAGCCTCGTGAAGGGAGGCGGGCTCGCGCGGGCCTGCACGGCGGGACGGCTCATCGTGCTCGTGCTGTCCGATGTGATCGGCGACGATCTCGAGGTGATCGCCTCGGGCCCCTGCATGCCGGCCGAGCCCGGGACAGCCAGCTGTTGGACAACGCCGCGTGGCTGCCGCGTGGAGCACCTGATCGTGGGCAGCAATGCCACCGCGGCGCGTGCGGCGGAAGCCGAGGCCAGCCGGCTGGGCTACGAGATTCTGCCGGCCGACGTTCCGGCTGAGGCTGGCGCTGAAGTTGTCGGCAACGCCTTGGCGGAGGCCGGCCTCGCCGCAATCGCGGCGCGCCGCCGCGACGGTCGACCGCGGGCGATCGTGTCAGGCGGCGAGGCGACGGTGCTGGTACCGGCCGATCACGGCCGCGGCGGCCGCAACCAGCAGGCGGTGCTGGCGGCGATCGACCACGTGCGCAAGACGGCGGGCACCTGGCCCGAGGGCCTCGTGATCGCGAGCGTGGGC
>CAYZFV010000238.1:0-7329 GCA_964477765.1 uncultured Candidatus Kuenenia sp. | reverse complement strand
ACAGCACCGGGCGACCAAACAGCACCGGGCGACCAAACAGCACCGGGCGCGAGCCCGGTGGCTGCGGCGGCACTGAGATGCGCGTCGGCCCGCGACTTTGTGGCGGCCGCTCTACTTGCGGATCGTGCCGGTGGCTTCCGCACGGTTGGCGAGCTCGGTGAAGCTCTGCGCCTGCTCCGCGTCGCCCTGCTCGGCGTACATCGTGGCGAGATTGCCGTAGGCGACCGCCAAAGCCTGCTCGTTGAGCAGCTGCTGGTTGACCGCCTCCACCATCAGCTCGATGCCGCGGCGGTTGATCGCCACCGCGTCGTCACGGCGATCGACCTGCCAGTAGGTGATCGCCATGCTCACAAGCGACTCGCCAAGCTGCCCCGTCTCGCCATCACGGGCGAAGGCCGGGTTGCCATCCCACAGTGGCAGCGCCTTGTCGAACCAGGTGACGGCGGTGGCATGGTCGCCCTTTTGCAGGCTGTAGAGGATGCCGATCCGAAACAGCAGGTCGCCGAGATTCTTTCGCTCGGTCGCCGTGAGCTGTCGGAATTCGGCACCCCGCTCGAGATAGGCGGCTGCGAGCGTCGTGTTTTCGAGCATGTCGGCGGCATCGCCCCGCTTCTGCGTGGCGACGAGCGCGTCGGAGAGGCCCTCGCCGATTTCCCAGTCGATCTGGCGGCGGCGCCACGGGTCGGTCGTGGTGCCGTCGAGCTTGGCACGCACCTGCAACAGTCGCTTCACCCACGGCAGCGCATCAAACGACTCCGTCGACCCGGCGGCCGCGGCCAACGCGCCGCGGCAGAGCTGCAGCTCGAGGGCATGCTGCTCCAGCTCCTCCGTGACGGGCGCCTCATCCACGATCGTCTCACTGCGGGCGATCCACTTGGGGATCACGCGGGCCTTCTGCTGCCACGTGCCCTTGGCGATCGCGAGGGCGGTGCCGAGATGGGCGTCGAGCAGCACGTCGCGGGCCGCCTTCTGGGCAGATTCCGACTTGCCGTTGAGCAGCGGGCTCGACGTCTTGATGGCGTTGGAAAAATGCTCCACCGCCTTCTGGTAATCGGGTTCGGCAGACCCCAGCTGGATCCGGCCGAGCATCCGCTCCACCTGGGCGACGACGAGCGGCGACGAGTTGGGGTGCTGTCGCACGCTCTCCACCTTTTCGCGGGCGGCGGCTGTCTGCTCCAGCGCCGTCAACACGCTGGCATGCTTCAGCCGCGTCCAGATGTCGTCGGGATCGACCCCCTCCGCGCGACGGGCCAACGAGAGGGCCTCGGCCCACTTCCCCTGCTCACACCGCAGGGCCAGGAGCAGCCGCAGGGCGCGGAGGTGTTCGGGATCGATCTCGATCGCGTATTGCAGATCGGCCGTGGCGAAGGCTGTGTTGATCTCGAGCTCCCGCTCGGCGCGAAGCACAAACGACTCCGGATCGAGTGGCTCGAGGATCACCGCCTGGGCCGACTGGGTGCCAGGCTGCACGCTGAAGATGACGCCGCGCTCGGGAAAGACCTCACCGATCGAGACCCCTTCGTCATCGAGCACCGAGACCGTGCGGATATCAGTGATTTCCAACTGCGTGGCGAGTTCGCGGACACCGGTCGGTTCGGCGAGCTTGATCAGGATCGAGCCCACGGCCTCGCCGTCGAGGATCACCTCGACCCGGTCGAAGGGCTCGACCTTCCAAGACAGGCCGGTGGTGCCGTCGTCACGAGCAAACGGTTCGCCCTTGCCCCAGGAAGCCTCCACTTCATCGCGGGTGGTCTTGCCCGGGAAGACGCCGCGGAAGCTGGCCGGATCGATCGCCAGCGTGGGCGTGTGGTCGGGCGGCTCGGCCACCGGGGCCACGAGCGATCGCGGGGCCGCCGGCTCGGCATGTGGCTGTGTTGTGGGCTCGCCCGAAGGAGCAATCGCGGTCGCCGTCGGCTGCAGTTCGGCAGGCGTAGCGGTGGCGACCGGCTCCGAGGCGTCCTCCGACGTGGCGGGGGCCGACTCTCTGGCGAGTGTTTCGGGTGTTGTCTCCGGCTCTTCCGGCTGGGCTTCCGCCGCGGGGATATCCGCCTGCTGGGCCCACGACGCAATCGGGGCCGGCTCCTGCTTGGTATCGGCGACCTGTTCGGCCGGAGCGACCTCGTCGACCGGCTCTTGTGACTCACCTGGGGCGACAAGCTCCGCGGGCTCGGCCTTGATCAATTGATCCGGATACTTTGCGATCTCAGGCTCTGGCTGCGTGGCTACCGGGTGCGAGCTCGGCGTGGCCTTGGTCGGAGCCGTGTCGGCATCGGGCTCAGAGTCGACTGCTCGCGCTTCCTCGGGCTTCAAGACGCTCGCCTCGGGCCCCAGCTGTTCCTGCGACTCCGCAGGCACCTCGTCAGCAGCATCGTCGGGTTTGGGCCCGGCCGATTCCCCCGGTACGAGATCGGTCCAGCCTGCTGTGAGCAGCGCATGGGCGTCGAGCGTGGAGGTGTCGCGGGAGCGGACAAGCGCCCGGCCCGGCTTGCCTTCGGCCGAAGCCGGCGGAGTATCGGGGATCGCCAGTTCCACTTCCGTTTCGGAGGAGACTGTCTCAACCGGTGTAGCCTGTGGGTCGGCTGCCAGGGTCGCCGGCGCCTGGGGAGCAATCGGGGCGGCTTTTGACGCCGGCTGTTCGGTGACCGGCTGTGGGCGACTTGCCGTGCGATCACGATACGATTCAAGCCACTTCGGCTGACGCATCGGCTGCGACGCCGTCCCTGCCTGCGGATCCTTCGCGGCGGGGGATCGGGAACATCCGGCAGAGCCGGCGCCGATCACCACCGCCGGCACAACGATTCCGACCACCGCCACTCTCAAGCACCGCTGCATGGCCACGACAGCTTCTCCTTAGCATCAGCGAACAAGGGGCATCCGCGTGCGGCCTACCCCGAATTGGAGAGGGACACTAGGCTTCTTCCGTCAGCCGTTCCAGACCAGATTCAGCCGAATCCCACGGGCATGCTTGCTTGCCCAGATTCTCAGGCGGCTGGATGCCGCCCCTTCCTTCCCCGATGCAGCAGCGAAGTGACCCAAGCGAGCGGATTGTCGTGGTGGGGGGTGGGCTGGCCGGGCTCGCCGCCGCCGAAGAACTGCTGCGCGAGCCCCAAGGCCACCGTGAAGTCACGATCGTCGAGGCCGACGAGCGGCCAGGGGGCGTGGTGGCCAGCGTGCATCGCGACGGCTGGCTCACGGAGCGATCGGCCGACAGTTTTCTGGCGGCCCGGCCGGAGGGAGTCCAACTCGTCGAGCGGCTCGGCCTCTCCGATCAACTGGTGGGCATCGATCCGCCGGTGCGACGGGCACTGATCCTGCATGAAGGCCGGCTCGTGCCGGTGCCGGCCGGCTTTCGGCTGCTCGCTCCTGGCCAGGTCTGGAGCCTGCTCACCACGCCGCTGCTTTCCCTGCCGGGCAAACTGCGGCTGTTGGGTGAGCCCCTGATCCGGCGCGGCCACGGTGAGGATGAATCACTCGAACAGTTTGCCGTGCGGCGGCTGGGCCGCGAATCCTTCGAACGCCTCGTTCAGCCGCTGGTCTCCGGCATCTGGACAGCCGATCCGGCGCGGCTGAGCATGGCCGCCGCCTGCCCTGATTTTCTCGCCATGGAGCGACACGATGGCAGCCTGTTTGCCGGTGAACGGGCTCGCCTGCGATTCGCTCCGCGCGGGCCGGCCGCCAGCGGCGCACGGTATGGGCAGTTTGTGAGCCTCGCCTCCGGCATGGAAACCCTGCCGCGGCGGCTGGCGGAGTGGGTACGGGATGCCGGCGGGCGGTTTGTGCGAGGCCGGGCGGTGGCGGTGCGACGAACCGGCGAACGCTGGCAGGTGGAGATCGAAGGCGGCGTGGCGATCGACGCCGATGCGGTGATCATCGCGCTACCCGCGCCGGCCGCTGCGGCCGTGGTGCGGGAGGCAGACCAGACCCTGGCCACGCGGCTGGGCGAGATCGAATACGCCGGCTCGGCGGTGGTGTCGCTCGGCTATGCCCGCGGCGATGTCGCCCATCCGCTCGACGCGGCCGGGCTCGTGGTGCCCCGGCGCGAAGGCCGCAAGATCCTGGCGATCAGTTTTTTGAGCTCGAAGTTTCCCGGTCGGGCACCGGGAGGGCATGTGTTGATTCGCGTGTTTGTGGGAGGGGCGCTCGATCCGACCGCCGCGCAGCTCGACGACACGGCCCTGCTGGCACGGGTCCGGTATGAGGCGGCCGATCTTCTCGGGATTCATGGAGAGCCGAAACTCGTGCAGATCGACCGCTGGCATTCCGCGATGCCGCAGTATCACGTGGGGCATGTGCAACGCGTGGCGGCGATCCGAGCGCGGGCGGCGGCATTGCCACGGCTGGCATTGGCGGGCGCCGCCTATGAGGGCGTGGGAATTCCTCAGGTGATCGCGTCGGGGCAGCAGGCCGCGCGAGCCGTGGGGATGCAAGACGGGTTTTCAAACCGATCCTGAAACTACTTCTTGCCGGCCGGCTTGGCGGCACCCTCGGCGCCTTCCTCTGCCTTCTTCTTCTTTTTCTTCATCGACATCTTGTAGACCCGCACCTTCGGCAGGCCGATCGGGCTGCGGCCCTCCTCCCAACGCTCCAGCTCCTTGAGCTTGGCGATCCGCTCGGCGCGGCTGAGCACGCCCCGGGCGCTGGTGGCCCCTTTGCGAACACGCAGGCTTTTATCCATCGTCATGGGAGAACTCCTCGGGCAGTCCGAAACACGGTCCAATCGAGCCTGTCAAATTACGATGCCCGGCCGCCCGCTTCAAGGGAGCCCCCGGATCACGCCTCGACGGTGGCGATCATCTGTAAAAAGGCTTCGGTCGACGCCGGCCGCCCGGCCGGATCGGCCTCCAAGCAGGCCATGATCGCGCGGCCCAGCCGAGCGGGGATATCGGGCCACCCGTCGCGGATATCGGCCGGAGGGGAATCGTGGGAAAGGGCCGCCTGGCCCGTCGTGCCCCGCGGCCAGGGCAGGCTGAGCGTGCCGATCTCGAACGCGGTCACCCCGAGGGAGAAGATGTCGATCCGCTTGTCGATCGGGCGGCGGCGGACCACCTCCGGTGCCATGTAGTTGGGCGTGCCGGTGCGGTTGCCAGGCTGGAGAAAGGCCGGCTTGTCGGGCACGGTGAGGCCGAAGTCGAAGAGCTTGAGCTGGTCGTCGGGCGTGACGAGAAAATTGCGGGGGCAGATGTCTCGGTGGACGAACCCGGCCGCATGCACCGCGCCGATCGCCTCGGCGGCCTGGCGGATGAAACTGAGCCGGCGGGCGGGCTCGAGCGGGTTCCGCGACGAGATCAAAACGTGAAGCAGGCGGCCCTCCACAAACTCCTCGACCAAAAACAACCCGCCTTCACGAGTGGTGCCCCAGTCGAGCGTCTTCACGATATGGGGCCCGGCGATGGCCAGCCCGATCTCCCCCTCGTTGGGCTTGCCGAGCTTCTGATACCGCCGCTCGATCGGGGCGGCCTTGGCCATGTTGACCACTTTCAGGCCGACGACTGCGCCCGTCTGCCGGTCGCGAGCCTTGTAAAAAGTCGACATCGTGCCCGAGGAGCTTTCATGGAGCTTCTCGTAGCGACGCCACAGGTCGACCCGCGGCTTGCCAACGCCGAAGATTTTGAACAGGTCGGCAAAGCCCATGCTAGGACTTCTTCAACGCCGCCAGTTCGGCGTGGGCCGCGGCGAGCGCCTGTTCGAGCCGGGGCACCTCGGCGGGATCGTCGGGCTGCTTCTTGGCACCCGCCAGCTGCTGCTGCAGCTTGGCGATCTTCTGGTGCAAGACTTCCATCCGCTTCTTTTCTTTTTTGTCCATCAGTGGCAGCCGCCCAGGGGGTTATTCAGGAGTGGCGGGGGCGGTTGCCTGTTCCGCTCCTGCACCGGTCGCCTGCTCGGCTCCGGCGTCAGTCGCCTGCTCGGCTCCGGGGAGAATCAGCCCGCCCTCGGGGCCGCGAAACCGAGAGCCGGCCTCGCCATCCTGGTAGCGGGGCGGCGCATCGATTTCGATTTGCGTCTCCTCGAGCATCACGCCGCCGTCGGCGACGATGTTGGGGCCGGTGTGCAGCTGCCGCATCCATCCCGAGAGCATCACGATCCCCACGGCCATGCCGAGCGTCACGGTGAGCCAGGTGGCGCGGCTGTCACGAATCCACTGCGTGCCCTGGCCACGGCCGACCAGTCCACTGGCGAAGTAGAAGACCGCCATCGCCAGGAGGAACTTCACGCCGAAGAGGGCATGGTAGCTGGTCTGTCGCATCCAGGTGCCACCGGCCCAGCCCTGCTCTTTCACCAGCGAATTGAAGAGGAGAAAGTTGGCCAACCCGCTGACGAGCAACAGTGTGATCGCGCCGATCACCCACGGGAGCCAGCGACGGCGGATCGATTCATGGATCTTGGTGCGGGTCTCCTCGTCGAAATCGGCGAGGGCCGGCAGGAGGCCGAACCTGACAAAAGCGAGGCCGCCGATGGCGATCACGGCGCCCAGAATATGTGCCCAGCGAAGAACGAGCGTGGTCGGATCCATGGAAGCGATGCTCCGGAGAATGAATGCCCCCGGATCCTACCCGATGCCGCGGGGGTTCCCAAGCCACCGCGCCGCGGTATCGGCTAAAGTGATCGGGGCCGGAGTGATTTTATGGACTTCGATTTTCCCGACGACCTCGACGAGGGGCTGGAGCGGATGCTCTCCGGTGAGTCGCTGCACGACCGCTGGATGCGACTGGCCCTGGACGAGGCCCGGGCCGCCGCCGCCGAAGACGAGGTGCCCGTGGGGGCGGTGGTGGTGGCCGCCGGTCGCGTGATTGCCAGTGCCCATAACCAGCGCGAGCAACTGGCCGATCCCACCGCCCATGCCGAGATGATCGCACTCACGCAGGCGGCCGCCCAGCTCGGCAGCTGGCGGCTCGAGGGATGCACGCTGTACGTGACGCTCGAGCCCTGCCCGATGTGCGCCGGGGCGATCCTCCAGGCAAGGGTGCCGACGGTGGTGTGGGGCGCGGCCGACCCGAAGGCGGGGGCGGTGGTATCGCTCTATCGGCTCTTCGAGGATGCCCGGCTCAACCATCGCGTGGAACACGTCGGCGGCGTTTTGGCAGAACAGTGCGGCGGAATCCTCACCGATTTTTTCCGCGGAAAGCGTGCGTAAGCCAGGCTTCGGCCTGCCTTACGTGCGTTTCGTGATCGGCAGAAACTCACGGAGTGTCTCGCCGGTGTAGACCTGCCGCGGGCGGCAGATTTTTTTCGTGGGCGAGTGATGCATCTCGATCCAGTGGGCGATCCAGCCGGCCAGCCGCCCCATCGCAAAGAGCACCGTAAACATCTGCACAGGAATCCCCATCGCGC
>CAYZFV010000237.1:0-3834 GCA_964477765.1 uncultured Candidatus Kuenenia sp. | reverse complement strand
CGATCTGCTGCTGGCCGGCCGCCTGGGCGAGCGTGAGGGAGACCTGCGGCTCGCGAAGCACCCGCTTGAGGTGGCGGAAGACCGCATCCTGTGCCTCGTCGAGTGACAATCCTCCCACCGCCACCTTGCCATAGGCCGGGCCGAGGTCGACCATGCCCCCCGGCTCCACGGCGAACAGGCCGCTGATCGGCTGGTCGAGCAGCGTGCCCTCCACCATCACCTGCAGCACGTCGAACGACTGCACCCGAAACGGCGGCTTGGGCACGACCCGCAGTGCATCGACGAGCAGAATGTCGGGGGGCTCGATCACATAGGGTGGCAGCGACACTTTGGCTAATTCCTTGGCCGGGAGAGTCTGCCCTTCGAGAGGGCATGTGGCCTCGAGCATCGCCTGCTGCGCCGCGGTCCGCTGCGGTCGCGGAAAGGTCTGGCAGCCGGTGACGAGAAGACCGAGTACGGCGACGGCGAGCAGGTGTCTTGTGCCAGCGAAGCGAATGCCGGCGAGCCGCGGCGGCAGCGATGGCGGCTTGTGATTCATAACGCAGATCCTTCAATCGGCAACGTTGTCACAACCTGATTCATCGGCCGCCGACGGAAAAAACCTCCATCTTTGTGCCCCCCGAAAGAAGTATTCTTTGGTGGCCGCGGAAAATAGCCCGGAAGGGGGGTGTGGGTGGTCGGTCGCCTGCAGCGGCGCTTGAAGTGCTTCGTAGATTTGGGCCGCCTTCCCGGGCGGGCGGGTGCGGTCAGTCGCCCCCCACGGGAACGGAGTGCGCCCTGGCGATGCCGGTGGCCATGTGCATGGAAGCAGTGATCGTCTCGACGCCATGATCACGACGCTCCTGCACGTCTGTGCTCCGCCAGCCACGGCCCTCGCGATCCGCGGGCTTGGGGTGGTGGTGATCGCCGCGGCCGCGATCTTTCTCGCCAGCCTCGCCGGCCACGATTTTCAGCTCGACGGCCGCTGGCTGGCAGCCTTTCCGGCGACAGCCGCGGCGGCGGTGGCCGTCAAGTTGGGGGTGTTTCTGTTGCTGGGCCGGTGCCACGAATCGTGGCGGCACCTCGGCCTTGCCGACATCACGCGGCTCGTCTGGGCGGCCACGCTGTCGATGCTCCTGCTCGCGGGCGTCGACACGACCGTGATTTCCGCCGGAGTCGGGCTCGGACTGCTGCGGCTGCCGGCGGCGGTGATCGTGGGCGACTGGGCCTGGACGATCATCCTCATGGCCGGCGTCCGGGGCTTTTGGTGGAGTTTCCACGAAGAACTCCTGGCCTCGGTTCCGGCGGTACGGCTGCGGCCGGTGGAGACCACGGCCCTGCTCCACCGCGACCCGGTGGCTCTCGACACGACCGCCGTCGGCGGCCTCATCGGCGGCCGCACCGTGCTCGTGACCGGCGCAGGGGGCTCGATCGGATCGGAGCTCTGCCGGCAGGCGCTCGCGTTTCAGCCGGCGCGGCTCGTGCTCCTCGACCGCAGTGAAAACCAGCTCTTCCTCGCGACCCACGACCTCCGGCGGCGTACGCCGCGGGCGATCATCGAGCCACTCATCGCCGACATCACCGACGCCGGCCGGATGGAGTCGATCATGGCGCGGATTCGGCCCGACGTCGTGTTTCACGCGGCGGCCCACAAGCATGTCTCGATGATGGAGCGGGATCCCGCCGAGGCGATCAAAAACAACTGCCTCGGCACGGCGCTGGTCGCCCGGCTGGCCGGCCGTCATGGGGCGCAGGCTTTCGTGCTCATCTCGACCGACAAGGCGGTCAACCCCACGGGCGTGATGGGCTGCTCGAAGCTCGTCGCCGAGCGGTGTGTGCAGGCGCAGGCCAGCCGATCCTCGACGCGGTTCATCGTGGTGCGGTTTGGCAACGTGCTGGCCAGCAATGGCAGCGTCGTGCCGATCTTCCTCGAGCAGATCCGCCGCGGCGGCCCGATCACCGTGACCCATCCCGAGATCGCCCGCTACTTCATGACGATTCCCGAGGCGTCACAGCTCGTGCTCCAGGCGGCGGCGATGGGCAAGGGCGGCGAGGTGTTTGTGCTCGACATGGGGCAGCGGGTGCGGATCGTCGATCTGGCCCGCACTCTGATTCGCCTGTCGGGCCTCGGGCCCGACGAGATCAAGATCGTCTACACCGGGCTCACGCCGGGCGAACGACTCGTCGAGCAGCTCTATTTTGCGGATGAGCGGCCCGCGCAGACCGCCCATCCGCGGGTCTTCTCCGCCGCCCAGCGGCCGGTCGATGCCACCGAGATCGCGGCTCTGCTCGACCATCTGGCGGCCATCGTCGATGAACCGGCCGCGGCCGTGCGGGCCCGGCTCCATGAGCTGGTGCCCGAATTCTGTTCTGTCGATCCTTCCCCGCAACCGCTGACGTGCCCCCATGCATGAGGCCACGCTTTGCACGTATCGGATTCCCGTCGCCGCCCCCCATATGCCGACGGTTGAGCGGGTGGTGGAGGATTTCGCGGCCATCCTCCGCAGCGGGCGGCTGACCAAAGGGCCGTATGTCGAGCGGCTCGAGGCGGCGCTGGCCGCACGGCTCGGGGGGCGGCATGCGGTGGCCGTGAGCAGCTGCACGAGCGGGCTGATGCTCGTCTACCGCGGGCTGGCGGGAGCCGGCCGGGGGCGGGGGCCGATTCGTGACGAAGTGGTGATGCCCAGCTTCACGTTTCTCGCCGCGCCGGCCGCGGCGGTGTGGAGCGGCCTGAAGCCGATGTTTGTCGACGTCGATCCGACGACGATGAACATCGAGCCGGAGGAAGTCGCCCACAGCATCACACCGCAGACGGTGGCCATCTGCGGCTGCCATACGTTTGGCAACCCCTGCGACGTCGCCGGCCTCGCGCGGGTGGCCGATGCCCATGGGCTGCCGCTGGTGATCGATGCGGCCCATGCCTTTGGAGCGCGGGTGGCCAGCCGGCCCGTGGGTGCCGGCGGCACGGCGCAGGTCTTCAGCCTGTCACCGACGAAGCTGCTCGTCGCCGGCGAAGGCGGCATCGTGGCCACCGACTGCGATTGGCTGGCGGCATGGATCCGCGCCGGCCGCGAGTATGGGCACGACGGCTCCTACGATCCGCTCTTTGCCGGGCTCAATGGCCGCCTGCCCGAACTGAGCGCGGCGTTGGCGATTGCATCGCTGGAATCGCTCGACGAGGTGGCGGCCGCGCGCACCGCCACGGCCGCGGCCTACCGCCGGCGACTGGAGCCGCTGCCCGGCATCGGGTTTGTGGAGCCGGCTGCCGGGGCCGAGCCGAGCTACAAGGATTTTTCGATCACGCTCGATGCCGCCGAGTTGGGGGCGACCCGTGACGCCGTGCGGCGGGCGCTCGCCGAACGGGGCATCGAGACCCGCTGCTACTTTGATCCCCCCTGTCATCGCCAGACGGCCTTTCGTCAGTTTCACGATGCCCGGCGGCCGCTGCCACTGACCGAGCGGCTCGCGGCCCGCAGCCTCGCGCTGCCGATGGGGCCCCATGTCGATGACGACGTGGTGGCGGAGGTATGCGACGTGATCGCCGGAGTCGCCCGGGGATGCCCGGCATGACCGCCCTCGGTGGCATGGCCTTGTGCCTGGCCGCCTTCATCACCGCCGCGGTGCTATCCCGGCAGCTCGTCAGCTGGGCATGGCACCGTGGCATGATCGATCGCCCCCACCGGCGGCGACTCCATACGCGGCCGACGCCCCGCGGGGGTGGGCTGGCGATCATCGCGGTCGCCAGCCTGGCGGCGATCGTCGCCGCCTGGCAGATGCCGGCCCAGGGTGCTCGCATCTCGGCCGCCATGCTGCCGGCCGTCGCCGTGGCCCTGGTCGGCTGGTGGGATGACATCG
>CAYZFV010000236.1:0-9082 GCA_964477765.1 uncultured Candidatus Kuenenia sp. | reverse complement strand
CTCCGCGGCATGCCGCCCCGCGAAGCCGGCTTCCTCGGCGCAGCCACCGCCGCCTGCTGCGTGACCGGCCTCGGCGCGACTGCGGGCCTGCGGTCGTTCGAGGAAACGGTCATGCTTACAGCGCAAAAAACGTAAAAGTTTCTCAGCTCCCTGAGGTGGCTCGTAGGCCCGATAACGACGATAATTAGAAACTGCCGTGGTTGATCGGTCGCAGCTTCAGCCCAAAGCCGCCGGAGATTGCCGATGATGTTTTTCCGAGAACATCGTGCTGAACCGAAACGACTCGGCAGCGTGTTGGTGGTTTTCGCGACAACGGCACACGTCGCCTTTGCCGCAGCGAAAGAGACTGCTGATTTCCGAGACAGCATCGCGCCGCTGCTGGCGGCCAAGTGCGGCGGCTGCCACGGGCCGGAGTCGTCCGAGAGCGGCTTCCGCATCGACGACCGCGACAAGGCCATCGCCGGCGGCGACTCGGGCACCGCTGGAATCGTGGCCGGCAAGCCCGACGAAAGCGAGCTGTTTGTTCGCATCGCCACCGACGACAAAGAACTCCAGATGCCGGCCGACGGCGAACCCCTCTCCGCCGCCGAGCAGCAGCTCGTCCGCGACTGGATTGCCGCCGGTGCCGCGTGGCCCGACGACATGCAGTCGATTGCCGGCCTGCTCCCCGACTCGGGCCCCAAGCCGAGCAAGGGGGAAAACCACTGGGCGTTTCAGCCGCTCGCGAGGCCGCCGGTGCCGCCCGCCCCCACGGGCACCGCGCCGATCGACGCCTTCCTGCTCGACACACTCGCCGCCGCGGGGCTCGCCATGAACCCCGAGGCCGATGCCCGCACGCTCATCCGACGCGTGACCTTCGACCTCATCGGCCTCCCTCCGACGCCCGAGGAAATCACTGCGTTTGTTGAGGCCTGCCGGGCTGCCGGCGGGATCGAGGCGCCGTATCGCGAGCTTGTCGATCGGCTGCTGGCGTCGCCTCACTACGGCGAGCGGTGGGCGCGGCACTGGCTCGACGTCGTGCGGTTCGCCGAGAGCGACGGGTTCGAGATGAACAAAGCCAGGCCCCATGCCTGGCCCTATCGCGACTGGGTGATCGACTCATTGAATGCCGACAAACCCTATGACCAGTTCGTGAAGGAGCAGCTGGTGGGGGATCAGGTCGGTGCCGATGCGGCGACCGGGTTTCTCGTCGGCGGGCCCGTCGATCGGGTGAAGTCGCCCGATCCGGTCCTCACGGCCAACCAACGGGCCGACGAACTCCACGACATGGTGAGCACCGCCGGCTCGGCGTTTTTAGGGCTCACCGTCGGCTGCGCCCGCTGCCACGATCATAAGTTTGACCCGATCCCGCAGGTCGACTACTACGCGATCAAGGCCGTGTTTGAAGGGGTTCAGCATGGCGATCGCGACATTCTTCCCCCCGACAACGACGAGCGGCTCAAGAAGGTGGCCGCGGTGCAAAACGAGCTGCGACCGATGCAGCGGCGGATGGCCGAGCTGCAGCCGGCGGCACGGCTGCGGAAAACGATTGTGATCGACGACCTCACGAAGAAATTCACGACGGCCCTCGCCGAGCCGAAGGGCATCGCCGATCATGAGAAGGGCACCGGCCGGGGCCACGCCGGAGAGCCGGGAGACATCCGCTCGTTGCCCAATCTCGGCCAGCAGCACCATTGGTGGACCCCGCAGCCCGGTCAGGCGGTCTTCGCCTACGCGCCGCAGGCGGCCGGCCTGTTTCGCATCTGGCTGTCGTGGGGCGCCGGCTGGAACTCTCATGCCCGCGACGCGCGGTACGTGCTCGATGCCGACGGCGATCCGGCGACAACGACCGACCAGAGCGAGATCGCCGTCGTCGATCAGCGGCTCTTCGCCGATCGATCGGGGGAGCCCGTCTCCGATGAGTCGCTGTGGAGCGGTTTCCACGATACCGGCGTGCATCGGCTCACCGAGGCCTCGCGCCTGCTGCTCATCGCCGGTGACACCTCGGCTCCGGTGACGGCTGACGCGGTGCTCTTTGAAGAGCAGGAGCAGCCCGCCGGCTCTGCCGCGGCCATGCCACACCTCCGCAGCCGCGTGACGACCGGGGAAAACGTCGATGCGTTTGCCCCCGTCGTGGCCAAGTTCATCCGCTTCACGGTGCGGGCCACCTCTTCCGCCGAGCCCTGCATCGACGAGTTGGAAGTGCTCGCGGTCGATGGCCGCAACGTCGCCCGCGGTGCGAAGCCTTCGTCGTCGGGCGACTACGAAAAGAACCCCTACCACAAGCTTGCGCACATCAACGACGGCAAGTATGGCAACAAGAAGTCGTGGATCTCCAACCAGATCGGCGGCGGCTGGGTGCAGCTCGAGCTGCCCGAAGTGGAAGAGGTGAGTCGCGTCGTGTGGAGTCGTGATCGCAGTCCGAAGCCCGAATATTCCGACCGCCTGGCAACGCAGTACGAAATCGCCGTGTCGCTTGACGGAGTCGATTGGAAGCCGGTTGCGACGCATGCCGATCGCCTCCCCCGCGACTACGTGCATGCCGACGCCGCCGGCCCGATCACGGCGGCGGCCGAACTCTCCCCCAACGAGCTCGCCGAGCTCGAAACGCTCACGGTCAACGTCTCGACACTGAGCAAGCAGCTCGACGCCCTGACCACGCTTCCCAAGGCCTATGCCGGCCGGTTCGTGAAGCCCGTTGCGACCCACCGGTTTTTCCGGGGTGATCCGACCCAGCCCCGCGACGAGGTGCCGCCCGGCAGCCTCACGAAGTTTGGGCCGGCGTGGCAACTGCCCGCCGACGCCCCCGAGCCCGAGCGTCGCCGCAGGCTGGCGGAATGGATCGTATCGCCGGGCAATCCGCTCACGCCCCGCGTGATCGTCAATCGACTCTGGCATTACCACTTTGGCGGAGGGATCGTCGACACCCCGAGCGACTTCGGGGTCAACGGCGGCCCGCCGAGTCATCCGGCGCTCCTCGACTGGCTGGCGAGCGAGCTGGTCGACCCGGCTTCCTCCGCCGATCGCTGGCGGCTCAAGCGGATTCATCGAATGATCGTGACGAGCAGGGCGTATCGGCAGACGAGCGCGGTGACGCCGGCCGGCCTCGCCGCCGACTCCGACGCGCGGCTGCTCTGGCGGTATCCCCCACGACGGCTGGAGGCCGAGCCGCTGCGGGATGCGATCCTCGCCGTGAGCGGTAGCCTCAATCCAAAGCGGGGCGGGCCTGGCTTCGATCTCTTCGAGCCCAACACCAACTATGTGAAGGTCTACAACACCAAGACGACATTCACCGACGACGACTTCCGCCGCATGGTCTACCAGGCCAAGCCGCGGGCCGAACTCGACAGTTTCTTCGGCGCCTTCGACTGCCCCGACGCCGGGCAGGTGCAGCCCGCCCGCACGGTGAGCACGACGCCGCTCCAGGCTCTCAACATGATGAACGGCGACTTCCTGCTCGATCAGGCGGCGCGATTTGCGGCGCGGGTCGAGCGGGAGGCGGGCAGCGATCCCGGTCTGCAGGTGAGCCGCGCGATCGAACTCGCCTTCGGCCGCGAGGCCACCGCCCGCGAAATCGCCGCCGGCCGCGACCTCGTCGCCGCCCACGGCCTGCCGATCCTCTGCCGAAGCCTCTACAACGCCAGCGAATTCATCACCATCTATTGAGTCACCATGCGACATTCCCTCTCCCATGCCGGCCGCCATCTGCTCGACCGCCGCTCGTTTCTCCAGTGGGGCGGCACGGGCCTTTCCGGCATCGCGCTCACCGCCCTGCTCCAAGAGCAGCGGCTGCTGGCGAGCGAGGCACCGATCCGGCCGGTGATCGACCCCGCCAAGCCCTACGCGCCGCGTGAGCCCCACTTCGCTCCCAAGGCGAAAAACGTGTTGATGATCTTCTGCTCGGGGGCCCTCTCGCATGTCGACACGTTCGACTACAAGCCCGAGCTGATCCGGCTTCACGACACCCCGATGCCGACGGCGAGCGGCGAGAAGCTGATCACGTTTCAGGGGGAGCAGGGCAACCTGATAAAGCCGCTCTGGGAGTTCAAGCCGCGGGGGAAAAGCGGCACGATGACGAGCGACCTGCTGCCGCAACTCGGCGAGCTGGCCGACGAGATGTGCTTCATCCACTCGATGACGGCCAAGAGCAACACCCACGGCCCCGCCGAAAGCCAGATGTCGACCGGCTTCACGCTCGACGGCTTCCCGAGCATCGGCGCCTGGACCACCTACGCCCTCGGCAGCGAATGCCGCGACCTGCCGGCCTTCGTCGCGATCCCCGACCCGCGGGGTGTGCCCCAAAACGGCCCTCGGCACTGGCAGAGCGCGTTTCTGCCGGCCGTGTTTCAGGGCACGAGCTTCAATGCCGACAAGCCGATCCCCAATCTCGCACGGCCGGCGTCCATCTCGGCCGATGCCGATCGGGCCACCCGCGACTTTCTCAAGATGCTCAACGACGAGCATCTGGCCCATCATCCCGACGACACCGACCTCGCGGCCCGGATCTCGGCCTACGAACTGGCGGCGAAGATGCAGCTTTCGGCGGCGAAGGTGGCCGATCTCTCCGACGAGTCAGCCGAGACCCTCGCCCTGTACGGCGCCGATGACGTGACCAACTCGCTCAAGAGCCGCTTCGCCCGCAACTGCATCCTCGCCCGCCGGCTTGTCGAGAAGGGCGTGCGGTTCGTGCAGCTTTTCAACGGCGGCTATGCGATGGGCGAGGGCGTGGGCAACTGGGATGGCCACAAGAAGATCGTCGATCAGTATTCGGTGCACGGCCCGATTCTCGATCAGCCGGTGGCCGGCCTCCTCCGCGACCTCAAAGACCGCGGCCTGCTCGCCGACACGCTCGTGGCCTTCGTGACCGAGTTTGGCCGGATGCCGACCTTCCAGAAGGGGGCGAATGGCCGCGACCACAATCCCTCGGGCTTCACCGTCTGGCTGGCCGGCGCCGGCGTGAAGCGGGCCTTCCACTATGGGGCGACCGACGACTTCGGCTACAAGGCGGTGGAGAACGTGACGACGATCTACGATTTCCACGCCACGATCCTCCACCTGCTCGGCCTCGATCACACGCGGCTGTCGTTCTACAACAACGGCATCGAGCGGCGGCTCACCGACGTCCACGGCCACGTGATCGAACCGATCCTGGCGTGATCGCGGCGCCGCCTCGGCCGCCGTGCGGCACCTTCTGAGATTTCCACCGATTGTTTCGCTTCTTCGTGGCCGGAAAACGGTGGCGGGACGGCCATCGGCCGGGCTATCCTTTCGACGGTTTGATATGGTGAAGAGCAAGCTTCGTAGTCCCAACACCCCAGCGGACGCCACCGATGACGCTCGACGTCGCTCGCACAGCCGATGAAATCTTCCGCCGTCGTGTCGTTGCGGCCCGTTCGCTCGAGCCCGGCGAGAAGTTTCTGGCGGGGCCCAGACTCTTTGAGAGGGCATGCGGGCTGGCCCTAGCCGGGCTGCGGCACCGTCATCCCGATGCCGACGAGGGGACGATCCGTGGCCTGCTGCATCGGCAGGTCGCGGCCCTGCGGCGGCTGGAAGCGAGACGATGACGGCCGACGAGGCGCTCGTCGCCCTCGTAAGCGCGCTCGAGTCACTGGCGATTCCCTACATGGTGTCGGGATCGCTCGCCACCAACGTCTACGGCGTGCCGAGGGCGACCGACGACGGGGACTTTGTCGTCGAGTTGCCACCGGGCGGGAAGATCGGCGACATCGTCGCTGCACTTCCGGACACGATTCGCCTCGAGCCGCAGACGCGGTTCGAAACGGTGACGGCGAGCCGGATGCATGTCTGCACGGTCGCTGATTCGGTGTTTCGGATTGAGTTGTTTCTTCTCACCGACGACCTCTACGACCGCGAACGATTCGGTAGGCGATATCGGACGACGCTGCCGTTCGGGCCTGTCTGGATGCCGACCGTCGAGGACGTGATCGTGACCAAGCTGCTCTGGGCGGTGCGGGCGGGCCGGCTCAAGGATCAGGACGACTGCCGGGGCGTGATCGCCCTTCAGGGGAATATTGTCGACTGGAACTACGTGTACGGGTGGTGCGATCGCCACGGCACCCGCAGCCTGCTCGACGAGATCCGGCGAACGATTCCATCCGATTTTGACGATGACGATGTGGGCCCGTGAGCCTGCGAAGAATCTCCAAGTCCAAGTCTTGCCGCTGCCTGCCGAGCCGCAGACAGCGGCGCGCATCGTGGGGTCGTGGAGGGGCATGCCGCTCGGGCGGCGTTATCAGGGGGCGACCGACGACTTCGGGTACAAGGCGGTGGAAAACGTGACGACGATCTATGATCTCCACGCCACGATCCTCCATCTGCTCGGCCTCGATCACACGCGGCTGTCGTTCTACAACAACGGCATCGAGCGGCGACTCACCGACGTCCACGGCCACGTGATCGAACCGATCCTCGCGTGATCGCGGGCCTACCGGGGCCGGCCGGGCGCCGGATCACTCCGGGTCGGAGTCCGCCGGCGCGGGAAGCTCAGGAAGCCCGGCTGCCAGAGTCTTCGCTGTCACAAACACCGGCTCGGCCGCGGTTGGATGCGCTTCGTGAAACGCGTCCACCGCGCGACGGGCTCGCTCTGTCGGCTCGTCCCAGCTGACCTGGATGGGTATCGGGCCCCGGTTGCCTTCGACGACGAAGTCGACCTCGCCATCCCCCCGCCAGTAACTCACCTGGCGGAACCGCCGCCGCAGGAGCAGGTAGGTCGCGCACTCGAGCTGCTTGCCGCGGTCCTTGCCGGTAGCCGTGACCGCGACGCGCCGCAGGCCTGTGTCGATGGGATAAAACTTCCGGTTCCTGGCCGCCCGTCTGCGGGCCGACCAGGCGAAGAACGGGCAGCCGAAGGCGAGATAGGCCGTCTCTGCCGCTTCGATGTAGAGGCCGGAGGTATCGACCGAAATCCCCAGCGCGGCCGCCGCTCGGCGAACGCTCATCTCCGCACCTGCCGACTCGAACAGCATCTGCACGAGCTGCCGCAGTGGCCGGCTCGACCTGGCCGCCACCCGCTCCCGCATGTCGCGCTCGACGATATCCTCGAAATACCCGCGGAGCAGAAGATCCCGATCCCGCGACGCGGCGGCTGCCGGGAATCCGCCGCACTCGAGATAGTCGGTGAGCGTGGCCCGCGGTCGCGCGACGCGAAACTCCGCGAAGTCGAACGGATAGAGCTCGACCGTGTGGTGACGGCCGGTGAGCGAGGAGCCAAGCTCACCGGAAAGGAGGTGCGCGTTTGAGCCTGTCACGATGAAACGGCGGTCCAGGGGCCGGTCGAGCTGGGACCGCAGCCACCGCTGCCAGCCGTCGACCCACTGGATCTCGTCGAGGAAGAAGGCGCACCCGGGGCCACGATCGGCCTCGAAGGCATCGACCATCAGTTGGAGGGTGGAGTGGTCGAGCGCCGGAGCCAGCCGCGGATCCTCGAAATTGATGAACAGACACCGGGTGTGGTCGAGGCCGTAACGACCGACAAGCTGGCGGAGCAGCGTCGACTTGCCACCCCGGCGGACGCCCTGGATGACGAGCGCAAGGCCGGGGCCGAGCTCCCGAGGCAGCGGAACAGTGCGTGGCACGGAGCCGGGCGGAAGTGCGTCCCAATGGCTCCAGTCGGCAGCAATTCGCAGAAAAGATGCGGCATCCATAGTGTCGACCATACTCGACAGGAGGCATGTTGTCGAGTTTGGTCGACGGCTGGTTGGTTCCGGATCGTGGAAAAGAAGTCTCTGGCCGGTTCTCCGGCCGCCCCGGATGGTGGTCTGGCAGGCCGCTGCAGGCCGTATGCGTCACTTCCCAATCGTCAGATTGAAGTCAAACACGTTTGGGCCATCCCGGGTCACCTCGGCTGTGAGCGTTGACTTTGTCGAATATTTCGCAGGGAGATAGTTTTCCCGTTGTGGCCGAGGTGGCTCGTTGTCACGACTTGTTGTCTGGGACGGTTGTTCCTCGCGAACAGCAATGATTTCGACCCGTCGCGTGCCCAGGCCTGCCTTGCCGGTGTACCTTCCCTCTTTGATGGGAAATGCCTCAAAGAACCCCTGCTGCGGGGAAACAAACGTGACAAACCCATCAGGCAGGGGCTGACCGTCGAGGGAGACCGTGCCGGATACGGAGGCCATGGGCCGCGACGGCTGCCCGGTGCGGCCACAGCCGCAAACGACCATCAGGGCGATCAGCAGAAAGACCAACAGACCTCGTCCAGCCCAGCTTCCGCCCAAGCATTCTCGAACCGCCATAACAGAGAGTCTCCTGTCGAGTGCGTTGCGAACGCCCTGGCATCAATCCAGCTGAACGACCTGCCCATCATCGCGGGTGGCGAGCCGGGCGAGCACATCGAGGGTCGTGGTGTCGGCGAGAAACTGCACCGATCCGTCTGCCCGGCACGCGAGAACGCCCCCCGAATGTGCCGATGTCAGCGGGGCATTGTCCTCGATGTAGCAGTCCCCTTGAACGCCGTTCCCACCGCCTGTCCAGCCGGTCTTTTGGTTGATATTCCACCGGATGGTCGTGGAATTCCGCATTGCAAAATACCCGGGTGTCCAGCCGGATCTCGTCGAGTAGGCCACGCTGGGCGGCGTGCCTTCTCCCCAGCCGCCATAGAGCCAGCCAAAACAGTACCCATTCAACCACGGCTGTTGATTGCCCGCCGTATCAACCAAGAAGTCGCTCTGCTCACCCAGCATCAGCGTCTTTGACGTGCCATCGGTCACATTTTTGAGACTGCTCTTCTGGCCCACGTTCGGCCGCTCGCCGTTGGAAAAGAGCACGCCGCCGGCCGCGACGAATGCCGATCCGCTTGAGTTGATACGTGTCTCGGCGAAGCCGGGGATCAGACCTCCGGTGGTGGTCTGGTCCCCGTTTGATGCTCCCGAGATCGCAACATACGACGACGCCTGAATCCAATCAGGGTCGGCGAGATATGTCTTTTTCTCGTTCTTGGGCGATACCGGCGACGATGGACAGAGCAGCATGGGCAGTGAAAGGTTTTTCACTGCGTCTAATGCACCGGAAGTTCCGGGGTAGTCATTAGTAAAAGGAATCCTGTCGTAAAGTTCTGAGTATTCAATGAACGGCAGGACACGTG
>CAYZFV010000235.1:0-5653 GCA_964477765.1 uncultured Candidatus Kuenenia sp. | reverse complement strand
GGATCGAGTTTTGGCAGGGCCGGCCGAGTCGGCTCCACGACCGGCTCCGCTTTCGCCGCGATCCGGCACGGGATTGGGTGGTCGAGCGGCTGGCGCCGTAACGATCCGTTGTTTGATGTGAGAGGGCTGCGGCCGCGTCCTACTGCGGTTGGAGCGTGCGGCCTCGCCAGGAGGTCTGCAGCCCGAGACCACGGCGAATCAGGGCAACCCACTGGATGGCCAGGAAGACGACGATCCCCAGCGGATGGGCGACCGCACTGGAAAGACTCTGGCCGAAGCGAACGACGGTCAAGAGCCGTGGCGCAGAGGCCAGTCCCACCGCGACAGCGACCGCCACGCTGGCCCACAGGGGCCAGCCCTGCCAGCCGGAGGCCAGGCCGATACCGAGGAGCACGATCGGCACGACGCCACCACCGGCCAACAGGATCGTGAACGGCAGAATCGTGGCCGGGCTGCCGATTCCCTCGGTGGCGTTTTTGGCGAGCCCCCGCCAGACGTCGAGGCTGCGGGTATACATCCGGCAGGAGGCGATGTCGGAGGCGTCGAAGATGTCGGTGTGGAGGCCGGCGCGGCGATAGGCTCGCGGCAGCATCACGCCATCGTGGAGTGAGGCCCGGATCGCGGCATGTCCTCCCGCCTGTCGATAGGCGTCGCGTCGGGTGATGAACCACTGGCCGCAGCCGGCCGCCATGCCGACCGCATTGGTCGCCCTGCTTCGCGCGACCGGCAGGAAGCCGAGCAGCACAAAATGAATGAGCGGCAGGAGCAGCCACTCCAGAAACGATCCGGTCTGCTGCCGCGGAAAGCCGCTCACGAGATCGGCTCGTGAGTCATCGAGAAACGCCACGCCGCGGGCCAGCCCCTCCGGCGCGAGCGACACGTCGACGTCGAGAAACACGAGCGTGGCGTGGCGGGCCTGTTCGGCGAGCCGCGCGCAGGCATGCTGCTTGCCGCACCAGCCCGGCGGCAGCGGCCCGCCGTGCACGAGCCGCACGCGAACGTCCTGCTCGGCCAGCCGGGCCACGATCTCGCCGGTGCCGTCGGTGCTGTCGTCGTCGAGCACGACGAGTTCAAGATCGACGCCCCGACTGGCGAGCACGTCTCGCACCAGCCGCGGGATCGCCTTCGCTTCGTTCCGGGCCGGCACGAGCACAGACACGCTCTGCAACGAGCCGACCGGCGGCGCCCGGCGGAAGGACCGTAGGTTGAGGAGCGTCAGCCCGGCCGGGAGGGCGGCGAGCACCGCTGCGAGGATGGCGAGAAGGCCGAGCCCATGCGGCGTCATCGGCGACCTCGCCTGCTGGCCTCGCCGTGCGCGGCGTCGAACCGCTCCCCCCGCCGCCAGGCATCAAGGCGGCGAATCGCGTCGTAGATCCCGCCGACTCCGACGCGGCCCCGCTCGAGCAGGCGAAACCGCCCTGGATTACGGGCCATCGCCGCGGTGGCCAGCCGATCCTGGGTCGCCTCGAGGTGCATCGCCAGTTCCCGGGTCCAGGCGGCGGCATCGCGGTCGGGATGATCGGCAATCCGCATGGCGGGGCCGAAGGCGACGAGTGCCTCCGGGAGCCGCTCGCTCCAAAACGGATATTCCAGCGCCAGCGGCACCACGAGCCCCCGCCCTCCGGCCACGGCATGACCGACGCCGGGGCGGATCTCCACCGGCCGGGTGCGGGGATCGACAAACTCCCCCTGCGAGGTGATCCAAAACAGCACGTCGCTGCGGTGGCCCGCCGCCCGCGCAAACCGCAGAAACCGGGCCGCGCCGGAGTAGCTGTCGGGATCGATGCCGAGAAAGCCGATCGTCTCCAGAAACTGGTATTTGCCCAACGCGGCGGCATCGATCGGCCCGTAGTTGAGCCGGTCGGGATAGAGATGGCCCGCCACGCAGAGAAAGATCAGCGGGTCCCACCAGCCGGGATGATTCGTGTAGATGATCACCGGCTCGCCGGCGATTTTGGGGTGGTCGGGCTCGGTCGAGCCCCATTGCAGCAGTCGCACGGCATGAAAATGCCGCCGCAGGTACCACTCCACATACCGCATGAACCACGCAAACCGCGTATGCGCGAAGGCGGGCAGTGCGGGCGGAGGCGACGGGCGCGGCATGACGAGACCAAACGGTCAGACGACGCAGGGCTCCGGCCGCAGGGTCGGTTCCACCGGCGCGACGAGTTTGTCTTGATCGACGCAGTCGGCGGCGATCCAGCCCGACATCAGCACCATCGGCATGCCGGGGCCGGGATGGGCCGAGCCGCCGGCGAGATAGAGCCCCTCGATGTCGGGCGACCGGTTCGCCGGCTTGAAGGCGCCGAGGAACCGGCCGTGGCTGGCCAGCCCGTAGATCGCACCGTCGAGCACGTGGTAGCGGTCGTTGATGTCCTGCGGCGTGAGGGCCCGCTCGAAGACGATATGGTCTTCGAGATCCTTCATGCCGGCGGTTTGCTTGAGTTTGTCGATGATCCGATTGCGATAGGCCGGCAGCATCTGCGACCAGTCGTGGTGGGGTCGCAGATAGGGAGTGTGGACGAGCACGTAGAGGGCTTCCCCGCCCGGCGGAGCCACTCCCGGCTCGGTGATGGCCGGGGCGCAGACGTAGCAGGTGGGGTCGGGAGCCGGCTCACCCTTGCGGTAGATCGACTCGAACTCCTCGTGCGGATCCTCCGAGAAGACGAAGTTGTGGTGAATCAACTGCTCGTAACGCCTGTCGAGGCCGAGGTAGAGCACGACGCCGGAGCACGCCGGTTCGTAGCTCCGCCGCTTGAGGAACCGCTGTCGCGGCTGACCATCGACGAGTTCGCGATGGGTCCGCACGCTGTCGGAGTTGCTGACGACCACGCCGGCACGGATCCCCTCGCCCGCCGCCGTCTCGACGCCGCGAACCCGCCCCTGTTCCACGATGATCCGCCGAACCGGAGTGTTGGTGCGGATGTCGACCCCCAGGTCGATCGCCAGGTTCGCCAAGGCCCGAGGCACCGCGCCCGTGCCACCGCGGGGATACCAGACGCCGTCGTTGGCTTGCATGTGGGCGATGCCGCACAGCACGGCCGGCGACTCGTCCGGGGCGCTGCCGACATACTGGGTGAAATGGTCGAGCATTTGCGCGGCCCGGGAATCGGGCACGAATGACCTCACCGTACCGGCCACGCTATGGCCGGGCCGCATCCCCATCACCTCCTTCAGGAGCGTGAGTGTGAGGCTCCGCCGAGGATCAAACATGTCTTTCATGCCCCCGACGCTCCGCCAGAAGAAAAAATCGTTGGAGAGCCGGTGGAGTCGCTCGGCCAATTCCATGAACCGGCCGTAGCCTTCGGCGGAGCCGCTGCCGGGAGCGAAGTCATCGAGGATCGCCCGCATTTCGGCCACGTCGCTCACGAGGTCGAGCGTGGTGCCGTCGGTGAAGAAGCTCCGCCACTGTGGGTCGAGCGGCACCAAGTCGAGGGCCGACTCGAGTTGGCGGCCCGCTTCGGCGTAGATCCGCTTGAGCACCCGCGGGATCGTGAGGATCGTGGGGCCCATATCGAACCGGAAGCCCTGCTCGGCGAGCACAGCCGCCTTGCCCCCCACCCAGGCATTTCGATCACAGAGGGTGACGGCATACCCTCGCGCAGCCAGCGTGCAGGCTGCCGCGAGACCACCGAGACCACCGCCGATCACCACCACTCGTTCCTGGTCGCCTGCCTGTTTCATGGTCACTGGGTCCGGGGGATCGGGAAACAACGCTCCAAACGTGTGAGAGGGATCACGACGACGTCGTGACGGCGGGCTCGCGCGGCGGGCTTCTCCGCGGAGCGGCGGCAGGCCGTGCCGCAGGCCGGTTCCCCATCCCGATGCCGAGATCGTCGAGCAGCAGTTCCGACGTGATCCGGGCCGATGAATAAATCACCGGAAGGCCGCTGCCGGGATGGGTGCCGCCTCCCACCAGATACATCCGCTCGATGTCTTCAAAGCGGTTATGCGGTCTGAAGTGGAGCATCTGCGTGAGGTCGTGGGAGAGGTTGAAGGTGGCGCCGCGGTAGATTTCGTAGCCGTCCTGCCAGTCGTCGGGCGTGATCATCTTCTCGTAGCGAATCCGCTCCCGAATGCCCGAAATCCCGATCCGCTCCATCTGGTCGAGGGCCACCTCGCGGAAGCCGGCCGCCTCGCGGGTCCAGTCGACGTTGGGATGACGGTGCGTGGTGGGAATGAGCAGGTAGATCGTGCTCATTCCCACCGGCGCCAGCGACGGGTCGGTGACGCACGCATTCTGAACATACATCGACGGGTCGCTGCTGAGCCGATGCCGCGTCTCGATGTCGGCCAGATTGTCGCGGTAGTTTTCCGAGAGATAAATCGTGTGGTGGGGGACGTTGTCGTAGCTTCCGTCGATGCCGAGGTAAAGCATGAAGGTCGAGCAGGAAAACCGCTTGGCGGCGATCCGCCGGTCGTTCCACCGCCGGCGGAGCCGATCCGGCACCAGCCGCGTCATGCTGCGGGCGAAGTCGGCGTTGACCACCGTGGCATCGGCCTCGTATTCGCGCCGCGCCGTCTTCACAGATGTGATCCGCCGCCCCGCGAAGCCCAGCGACTCCACCGGTTCGTCGTAGTGGATCTCGACCCCCATATCGGCGGCGATCCGCGCCATCGCGGCCGAGATCGCGCCGCAGCCGCCGATCGGGTGATAGACGCCGTGTTCGTATTCCAGAAACGAGAGGATCGAAAACAGGCTCGGACAGCGAAACGGCGACATGCCGAGGTATTTCGACTGAAATGTGAACGCCAGCCGAATCCGCTCGTCGGAAAAGAACGTGCCGAGTTCTGCGTCGAGGCTCTTCCAGGGCTTGAGGATCGCAATCAGCTTGAGAAGGTCGGGCGACGCGAGATCCCGCCACCCCTCGAAGGGCTGCTCCAGGAACGGGGCGAACCGCTGAAACTTCTCTCGTGTCTGCAGCATGAAACGGGTGAACGACCCGCGGTCATCCGGCGAGAGGGCCGAGACAGCCGCCTCCATTCGCTCGATATCAGGCGTGCAGAGCAGCTCGCCGCCGGCACCAAACACGAGCCGGTATTGGGGATCGAGCCGCACCATCTCGACCTCGCTCTGGAGATCATAGCCGCAGGCGGAAAAAATCTCCTCGAGCACCCGCGGATAGAGAAAGAAGGTGGGGCCGAGATCGAATCGAAAACCCGCGGGAGTGGTGATCGTGCTGGTGCGACCACCGGGAACCGGCAGCCGCTCCAGGAGCCGCACACGAACCCCCTCACGGGCCAGGAGCATCGCTGTCGCGAGGCCACCAGGACCGGCACCGATAATGTTGACCGTTCGCGTCATCCGCTCTCTTTCATCCGTGCCACTATAGGAACGCCGCAAAAACGGTCAAGAAACCGCAGGCGGCGGGCGGCGTTCGCGATGCAGAGGCGGCCAGTCCAGTATGGGCCGCGACTCCCGATCAATACGGATAATAGTAGGCCGATCGCACCGGTCGCAGGCCGCCGAAGAGACCACGACGGTAGAGCGGTACGGCGACTGCCGCGGGAGCGTAGTAGGTGGTGACGGGAGCGGCCACGACCGCAGGGGCCGGGGCGTAGTAGGCCGTGGCGGCCACCGGCGTGGGCGCCACCCCCGGGGGGGAGGAAGACGGCACCGGGGCTGGGCTCCCGGGGGGGGGGGGGGGGGGAA
>CAYZFV010000234.1:0-9183 GCA_964477765.1 uncultured Candidatus Kuenenia sp. | reverse complement strand
TCCTCGGCGGCGGCGATCTGGTGCAGGTGACGCTGGCGCTGGTCGTCGCCGCTGAGGTGCCGCTGTCGATCTCGGCCGGCGTCGGCTTCATCGCGTTGTTTGGCATCGCCGTGATGAATGGCGTGGTGCTCGTCGAGCATATCCGCCACCTGCGGAGGAAAGGCGACGACCAGCGGCAGGCGGTGTTCCTCGGCTCGCTGGACCGGCTTCAGCCGGTGCTCATGACGGCCACGACCGACACGCTCGGCTTCGTGCCGATGGCCATCTCGGCGAGTGCCGGAGCGGAGGTCCAGCGGCCGCTGGCGACCGTGGTGATCGGCGGCCTCGTCACCTCCACGATCCTCACGCTCCTCGTGCTCCCGGCCATCTACCGCTGGTTCGAGCCACGCGACGATCACGCATCCCCACCGACAGTCTGACCGGGAAAGCTCAACGCTTGAGGCCAGTGCGGGCCGTCACGCCCACGGTCGCGGCGCTGGTGTCTCCCGGCAGGGTCCAGGTGCCGGTCTCAACCGACTTGAAGGCCTGGGCCTCGGCCTTGCCGTCGAGAAACAGCACCGCTCCGCGGCGCAGCCGCCGCTCGATCCGCGGCCCCAACTCGATCCCAAACACACCGGTCGTTTCGGCCTGGGTGAGGGTTGTCCGCAACTCGATCACGTCGCGGCCGCCTTCGTGATCGGATTCGAGCTTCAGCCCGCCGATCCACCGCGTCAGCCCCTCGTGCACCACGTCGGGCGTGGCCACGACGCCGGCGGAGACGTCGAGCACGCTGATGCGGCTGCGGAGTTCCGTCGCCAGTCGCTCAGACGATCCACCCGCGCCACCGGGGCCACGAACGACGATGTCGAGCGGGATTGCCGGTGTGTCGGCCGATGGCACCGCCCGCCGCATGGCGCCGGCGATCGATCCCGGCCCCTTGAAGTCACCGAGCCCGAATCCTTCGAACACGACCGGCGGCATCTCGATCGGGGCGGGCGAATCAGCCACCGCCGTGGCCACCGAGCAAGCCGCAATCATCAGCACACACCACACCATCTGGGAATCCTCCGCCTGGAGACTCGTCGCTCTTGATGTATCGGCACTGCGGACCACCGGGTTCCAGTTGGTGCCGGAAGCCGGATCGGCTGGGCAGGATTAACCGGTTTTGCGGCGCGGAAACGCCGACTGCGGCTGCTGCGGCCGGCTTCCGAGCGGCACCACCGCCGGCTCGCCGGTGCAGCCAAAGCGGGTGCAGGCGAGCGCATCGAGCACGCGGCCGGCGATTTCGAGGGCGGCCGCCCCGGCCGAGGCCGGCACCAGCGGAGATCGGCTGGTGGTGACTGCGGCTAGAAAATCGTCATGTTCGCACGCGATGGCATTGGCCTCGGGTGCCGTGAGCGTCTCCCGGGGCAAGACGTCGGCAAAGAACGCCTCCTTGGCGGCGGCGCGGTGTTCGACAGGCACGTCGGTCGCCACGTAGGAACCATCCCGCACACCGGCCGAGGGTGTCATCACCGTCACCGTCTTGGCATTGAAATCGACGTCGATCACGCTGTCGGTCGAGACCACCGAAATCGTCCGGTGCAGCGTGGGGTGGATCCGCGAGGCGACCAGATCGGCGACAAGGCCGGAGGAAAACGTCAGCCGGGCCCGCACCATGTCTTCATGGCCGCCGGTGGCGAGGAGGCCGTGGGCCTCGACCTCCTCCAGCCGGCCCGGCTCGAGCGACAGCACCAGATCGATGTCGTGGATCATCAGGTCGAGCACCGCGCCCACATCCATCGACCGAAACGTGAAGGGAGCCTGCCGCGCCGCCTGGATCGCCACCACGCGACCGGCCCGCTCCACGGCCATCCGCCAGGCCGGGTTAAACCGTTCCACATGACCGACTGCGACCCCCCGGCCATGGCGGCGGGCCGCGATCACGATCGCGCGGGCATCCTCCACCGTGGCCGCCAGCGGCTTCTCCACGAGCAGGTCGATCCCGCCTTCCAAGAGGGGCAACGATACGGCGGCATGCAGCCCCGTCGGCGCCGCCACCACGGCCGCCTGCACCACGCCGACAAGGTCGCGGGGCTGCTCGAAGCCACGGCAGCCGTGCGCCTCGGCGACCCGCGTCCGCGATTCCGGCGAAGGATCGACGACCCCGACCAGTTCCACGTCGGAACGGGTGGCCAGCAGCCGCGCGTGGATCGCTCCGAGGTGTCCGCATCCGATCACACCGACCTTGATCCGACTCATGCCGCCCTCCGTTGCTCACGACCACGTCCATGCCGGCCGCCCTGCTGGCAGCCAAGAAACTCGAGCAGATGTTCGACATCGGGGAGCAGCATCCCCTGCGAGCGGAGAATCTCCCGGGCCGACTCGAGGCCCACCTTCGCCCGATAGAGCAGGCGAAACGACTCCGACACCGCCTCGACCGCCTCGCGGGAAAAGCCACCGCGCCGCAGCCCGACCGTGTTCACACACCGCGGGCGGGCCGGCATCCCCTCCGCGAGCATGAAGGGAGGCACGTCGTGGAGCACGCGGCTCACACCCGCGACAAACGCCCAGCCACCGATCGTCACCCAATGGTGCACGGCCACCGAGCCCGACAGCGACGCATGCGAATGGACCCGCACATGCCCGCCGAGCAGGGCGCCATTGGCGAGAATCACATGATCGCCGATCACGCAGTCATGGGCCACGTGGCAGGCGGCCATCAGATAGTTGCCGCTGCCGATCACCGTCTCGCCCCGCTCCTTCTCGGTACCCCGACTGATGGTGACGTGCTCCCGGATCACGTTGCGGTCGCCGATCACGACCCGCGTCGGCGAACCCCGATAACTGACGTCCTGCGGCTCACCGCCGATCACGGCATAGGGATGCACGATGTTTTCGGCACCGACAAAAACGTTGCCGATGATCGTCACGTTGTTGGCGAGCGTGGTGCCACGACCGAGCTCCGCCTCGCCGGACACGACGCAGCCGGGACCGATCCGCACATCGTCGGCCAGCCGGGCGCCGGGCTCCACGATCGCGGTGGGATGTATGCTCGCCGGCATTGCCCCGTGGTCCTTCCTGTTGCCTGTCAGGCCGTCACCGTGTCACGACTCACGGAAAGCACGCGGGCGGCCGCCGCCGCGTTGAGCCGATGCCCACTCCGCGAGGCCCGCACCGTGGCATGCAAGGGCCGCCCCGCCAGCGAGAGATCACCCACGAGGTCGAGAATCTTGTGGCGGACGCATTCGTCGGGCCACCGCAGCGTGTTGTCGATCGGTCCATCGTTTCCGAACACGAGGAGATCGCGATGACCGACCGACAGGCCCAGTCCCGCCGCCTGCAGCCGCTCGGCTTCCTCGACGGCAAGAAACGTGCGGGCGGCCGCCAGCTGGGCCCGATAGGAGGCGGGTGTCACCTCGAGGCCCAGCTGCTGCCGGCCGATCGCAGCATGACCATAGTCCAGTTCGTAGTTGACCGTAAGGCCGGCGAATTGCGGTGGCCCGATCTCGATCCAGCTGGTGTCGTCACCCAGCCGCAGCGGGCAGTCGACCACGATCGGCACGACCGGCGCCCCGAGATCTTCGCCACCAACCGCATCGATGGCCTCGACAAAGGCCTGCGCCGAGCCATCAAGCCCCGGCAGTTCCTCCGCCGTGACATGGATTTCGCAGCAATCGATCGCCAGCCCGGCAAGGGCGCTGAGCACGTGCTCGACCATCTGCACCCTCACACCGGCGGCCGCGAGGTTGGTCCGCGCCACGGCTTCCACGCGGGTCTCGACCGTGGCCGGAATCCGCACCGGCACCGGCAGATCATCCCGCACGAACACCACTCCCGTACCCGCAGCCGCAGGCCGCAACTCCACCCGATTCGCCCGCCCACTCCAGTACCCGACGCCCGAGACCACGGCCGGACGGCGGAGTGTGCGCTGCGATCGGGCGACGGAGACGGAAGGCATCGTGAAAAGCCATGGTTGGCGACATCTGAGGTCCGCCACCGGCAGCGGCGGCGGGTGTTCCACAAACGATCAACGGACGGGCGGCTGCGCGACACCCGCCACCGGCGTCCCGTTGAGCATCTTGAGAATATCGGGGGTGATATCGATGCCCGGCTCGTAGTAGACGATCGGCTTGGTGATGCCGCGGAGGATCTGATTGCGATCGCTGGAGTCGACCGGGTCGCCATCGAAGCGATGCACCACCGCGATCCGATGCTCGCGGGCAAACTGGGTCACGGCCTTCTCAACCTCGTCATAGACCTGCATGTAGACCTTCGCCTCCCGCTCCATGAAGTCTTTCTTTTGCAGCTGGGCATTCACATTGAAGTCACCCTGGGCCTTGGCGATTTCGGCCTCGAGCCGCTTGTATTCGGGGGTGCCCACATTGAAGCCCTTGAGCTGTTCCATGAGGCCGTTGATCCGATCCCGCTCGGCCTTGAGGCCATTTTCGGCGGACATCACCTCATCCTTCATCTTGTCCATGGCCGCCTTGAAGCGGGCATGATTCTTGAAGATGTAGCCCACGTCGACGACCGCCGCATGCACGGCCGGGCCGGCAGGCTGGGCCGGCGCCTGAGCGAAAGCGGGGATGGAAACGAGGGCCCCGAGGGCCACACACACGATGCCAGCGAGCTGCCTGTTCACGAGATGCACTCCTTGCTTGGTGGACGGGCTTCGAGCACCGTCATTCCGACCGCCGCGGCCTCGAAGCGGGCGGGATCATGGCAGGGGGATCACGTCGGCTCAATCCCAAAAACCCCGCTGAAACGCGGGGATCGACCGCAGGCACTGCCGCCACAGCCACCAGGCTCGCGCCCGGTGCTTCTTGTTGAGCCCGCACATCCGCCCCACAAAAAGCCGCCAGGCGCAAGCCGGCGGGCTGCGCCGCCACAGCCACCAGGCTCACGCCCGGTGCTTCCTGCTGCTACGCAACCACCGGTGCTACTTCGGCTTTCCCAGCGTGACGTGGAGGGTCACTTCGGCGTCGTTGCGTTTGACGACGACGGGGATCGTTTCGCCCGCCTTGTACTTGCGGAGGGCGCTGTCGAAGTCTTCGAGGCCGGTGATCGCGCTGTCGCCGAGGCGGATGATCAGGTCGCCTCCTTGGAGACCGCCCTCGGCGGCCGGGGAGCCCTTGGTGACGCCGGTGATCGCATAGCCCCCGCCGGGCTTGCCAAAATCGGGGATGCTGCCGAAGTAGGGGCGGTCGCCGCCGCGGGCAAACTGCTTGGAGGCCACTTCGATGTAGTCCGGCCGCGGCGACACGCTCGCCAATTCGGCCATGGCATCGGCCACGAGCCCCGCGATCCGCACCATGCCGTCGTAGTCGATCTTCTCAGCCGTGTCGGTCGGACGGTGGTAGTCGGAGTGGGAGCCGGTAAAGATATGGAGGACCGGGATTTTTTGGGCATAGAAGCTCGAGTGGTCGCTGGGCCCGAAGCCCCCCGGCTCCTTCGCCACCTCGAAGTTGTGGGCCCCAACCAGCCGATCGACCAGTGCATCCAGGCCGGTGCCGGTGCCGGTGCCATGGATGATGAGCTTGTTGTCGGTGAGCCGGCCCACCATGTCGAGGTTGACCATGGCCACCGTGTCGGCCAGCGGCACGACGGCGTTGGCCGTGTAATGGGCGCTGCCGAGCAGCCCGCGCTCCTCGCCCGAAAAGGCCACGAAGAGAATCGAACGGGGAAGCGGGCCACGGTCGCGCAGGATCCGTGCCACCTCCACGAGCATCGCCGTGCCGCTGGCGTTGTCGTCGGCACCATGATGGATCGCCGTTTCGCCCGGCGCCGCGGAATTGACACCGCCGTAGCCGAGGTGGTCGTAGTGGGCTCCCAACACGATCGTCTCCCGGGGATCGATGGCCGGGGCCTCACCGTCGGCGGCCGCCCCCGTGCCCGGCAGTTTGGCCAGCACGTTGCGGGTCTGCGTCTCCTTCCGCTCGATGGCCGTCGCGCCACGGATTCGCCAGCCCTGCAGGGCCGCGCTCTGCGGCTTGAAGGAGTCGTCGATCGTGTTCTCGATCGTGGCCAGATCCCGGCCCAGCGATTCCTTCACCACGCGGTCGATCAGCTCCCGTCGGACGTGGAGGATCGGCATGGTTCGCTTGGTCGAACCGTCGCCGGCCCGTGTGAAGGCCATCAGGTCGCCATCGGCACCGGTGTCATTGCAGAAGATGAGCCCGCCCACCTCGTGCTCCGATGCATTCGCCACCTTCCGCGCCAGCGCCGCATACTGCGAGGCCTGATTGCCATCGAACACGCTGTGCGGATTGTCTTTCTGCGGTTCCTGCCGCACCACGATCACGGCCGCACCCTTGGCGAGGCTTCCATGGCCATGCGGCGAAACAAGCGGGGCATAGTCGTCGTAGTCCTCGGCCGGCGCGGTGATGCCGAAGCCGGCAAACACCAGCGGCAGGTCGAAGGGGCCGGAGCCACCCGCCGCCAGCGGCGTGAAGTCCTTGCCCAGTTCGAGCGGCACCACCGGTCGCCCGCCCGTGGAGTCGGCCGGGCCGACGAGTTCCAGCCGGTTGTCGGCCTCGGGCCCGAGGGTCGCCTCGAGGGTCATCACGAAGGGCTGCACGCCATTCGCATCGCCCACCGCGGTCTCGAGCCCCAGGCCGGCCAGTTGCCGGGCCACCCAGTCGGCGGCCTGATCGATGCCCGCCGTCCCGGGCCCGCGGCCTTCCCGCTCGGGGGCCGCCAGCCACCCCACCGCCTCCCGGAGCCGCATTTTCGTGTCAGCCGCCGGGGGCACCGTCGACGATTCGGCCCCCACCGCGAAAGCCGCCGAGGCCACCATGGTGGCGGTGAGCGTCGCCAGCGTGGTCGGCACGCGGAGCAAACCAGGCCGCCAAACGATCCTCGTGTGAAAAGTGCGCATGCGGGACTCCCGTGGAAAATCTCTCCCCGGCATTCTATACGTCGTGAGCCGGGCTGTGAGCCACTTCCCCGCCGCCGCGGCAGAGACCAGAATTCCCGACTCCCCGGACGAAACGAGACTACAATCGCCGGGGGGGAGATCGCTTCGGAGAACGCCGGTGCCAGCATTGCTCGTGATTCAAGGCCGCGATTCGGGCACCCGGTTCGACCTCACGAATCTCGAGGGTCCGCTGAGCATTGGCCGGGAAACGGGCAATCTGCTCCAACTGCAGGACAACGAGGTGTCGCGGCGGCACGCCGAGATTCGCCGCGTGGGCGGGGCCTTCGTGCTCGACGATCTCAAGAGCTCCAACGGCACGTTCGTCAACAATCGGCGGGTCGAGCGGGCGGGGCTGGCCGGCGGGGATCGGCTCCAGATCGGCCGCACCGTGATGGTCTACGCGCCCGACGATTTCGATGAGGCGACGTTTGCCCCGGTCGACGTGGTCGCGACCCGCGCGGATGTCGACGGCTCCCGGATCGTGCGGACGATGGGCAACGAGGAGGCCGTGGCCGCCTTCTCCCCCTCCGACACCCACCACGACTGGCTCGCCAAGGCACGCAGCAACGTGCAGGTGATGTATCGCACGGCGTTGGCGGCCAGCCATACCCTCGACATCGACGAGCTGCTCGGCCGCATCCTGGAGCTCGTGTTCGAGTGGGTGGCGGCCGATCGGGGCTGCATCATGCTGCTCGACTCCGAGACCCGGGAACTCCGGACCAAGGCCCGCCGCGACCGCCATGCCGGCGCCGCGACCTCGATGGCGATCAGCCGCACGATCCTCGACTACGTGCTCGACAAGCGGGAAGGCGTGCTCACCAGCGACGCCCAAGACGACGACCGCTTCGCTTCGGGCAACAGCATCGTGCGGACCGGTGTTCGCGAGGCGATCTGCGTGCCGCTCCAGGGCCGCTACGACACGGTGGGCGTGATCTACGTCGACACGATGGTGCCGCTGGCGGAGGCGATGGAGTCGGGGCAGCGGCGGTTCAGCGACGAACATCTGAAGCTCATGATCGCCATCGGCCACCAGGCGGCGCTCGCCGTGGAAGACACCGCCCACTATTCGGCGATGATGCAGTCGGAACGGCTCGCCGCCATCGGCCAGACGATCGCCACGCTTTCCCACCACATCAAGAACACCCTCCAGGGCATCCGCGGTGGCAGCTATCTCGTGGAAATGGGCCTCGACAACGACGACCTCGCCGTGCTGCAGAAGGGCTGGGACATCGTCCGCCGCAATCAAAACAAGATCTCCTCGCTCGTGATGGACATGCTCTCCTTCAGCAAGGAGCGGGAACCCGACCCGGTGCCCTCCGATCTCGTGAGCCTCATCGACGACATTCTCGAGACGGTGCAGCAACGCATCGACGAGGGGGGGGTGGAGGTGCGGTGGACCAGGCCGGCTGATCTGCCCCGCGTCTGCTTCGATCCCGAGGCGATGTCGCGGGCGGTCCTCAACGTGGTCTCCAATGCCATCGACGCCGTGGAGGGGCGAGATGCACCGCGAATCGACGTCACCGCGGAGTGCGACGCTGCGGCCGGCCGCGTGCGGATCACCGTGGCCGACAACGGCGCCGGCATGGACGCCGCGACGCTGGCCGACATCTTCACGCTGTTCGTGTCGACGAAGGGAGCCAAGGGCACCGGCCTCGGCCTGACGGTGAGCCGCAAGATTCTTCACGAACACGGCGGCGACATCTCGGCCAGCAGCACGCCGGGCCGAGGCAGCACCTTCGTGCTCGAGTTTCCGTTGGTGAAGGAAAGCGAGGGCGATCAGGGCACGCTCATCTCGGCCGCAACGCCATGAGCACCCGCTCCATGTCGGCCGGCAGGGGTGACTCGATCGCCAGCCGCTCCTGCGTCGCCGGATGCATGATCTCGAGCCGGGCCGCGTGGAGCGCCTGCCGCGTGAGGAGCGGTCGATCAGCCGGCGGATGTGTCGCTGGCAGCCCGAAGAAGGCCGGCTCGATGACAGCACGGCCCGAATAGAGGGCATCGCACAACACAGGACAGCCGATGGCCGCCAGGTGCACGCGGATCTGGTGGGTGCGGCCGGTCTGGGGCGTCACCTTCACGAGCGCCGCCGCCCGAAACCGCTCCACCACCTCATACCGCGTCACCGCCTCACGGCTGGTGGCATGATCCCGCCGCACGGCCATCTTCTCCCGCTGGTAGGGATGGATGCCGATCGGGAGGTTGATCTCGTCGCGATCGAGCTGGGGGCAGCCCTGCGTGATGGCCAGATAGGTCTTGGCGGTGGTGCGTCGTTCAAACTGCTTGGCGAGGGCATGATGGGCGTCTTC
>CAYZFV010000233.1:0-9800 GCA_964477765.1 uncultured Candidatus Kuenenia sp. | reverse complement strand
GCGGCGAACTGCTGATCTGCGACCACCAGCCCGGCGACAACGGAGCCTTTTACCGGCTCCTCCCCACGCCCCCGGTGAGTGGCGAGCATCCGCCGTTTTCCCCCCCCCCCCCCCGCCCCGACCAAGGCGGGCGAGGTCGTGCCCGCCACGATCGGCGTGACCAATGGTCGCGGCTGGAACTTTCCCGATGGCACGGTGCTCGTGAAGTCGTTTGCGATCGACGAGGTGGAAGGCGACCCGTCCACCCGCCGCTGGATCGAGACGCGGTTTATGCTCAAGGCACAGGGCGAATGGGCCGGATATTCCTACGAGTGGAATGACGAGCAGACCGATGCCGTGCTCGTGGCGGCCGCCGGCAAGGATCGCGACTTCACGATCCGCAGGGCTGACCTCGCTGCGGCGTCCGGCGATTCCCGGACCCTCGCCTGGCATTACCCGTCGCGGACCGAGTGCCTGGTCTGCCACAGCCGGGCGAGCAACTACGTGCTCGGGCTCTGCACCGTGCAGCTCAACCGCGACTATGACTACGAGGCCGTGCTCGGCCCGGGCCATACCACCGACAACCAGCTTCGTACACTCGAACATCTCGGCCTGCTCGACGTCGGCTGGTGGGGCGATGCGATGGCGTTTCTGCGGGAGCGGGCGGTGGCCGAAGGTGTCGACGAAAAGGAAGCGGGAGATTGGGTGGCCCGGCAGACCAAGTCGGCCGACCCGGCTGCCGGTGCGTTTGCGCAGCGACGATCAAGCCTGCTCTCGCGGGCCCCGGCGGCGACCAACCGGCTCGTCAATCCCTACGATGCTTCGCACCCGCTCGAGGCCCGCGCCCGCTCCTACCTGCAGGCAAACTGCGCGAGCTGCCATGTCTTCGCCGGCGGCGGGAATGCCCAGATCGACCTCGAATACATTTCAGCGTTTACCGTGCGACCGCTCGAAGCGATGAAGACGGTGGGCATCAAGCCGCTCCACACCACCTTCGATATCGCCGATCCACGACTGATCGCGGCCGGCCACCCCGAGCGATCGGTGCTCTTCGCCAGGATGAGCCGCCGCGGCCCGGGGCAGATGCCCCAGTTGGCGACGACCATCGTCGACGAAAAGGCCGTCGCCCTGATGCGACAATGGATTGAGTCGCTCACGCCACCCGAGCAGACCGTGTCGCAACGCTGACGCCCCGGCTCACGCCGGCAGCGTGCGACTGAGAAACTCGACGAAGTTGCCGTAGTAAAAACCCTCGATGTCGGCGGCGGAGTAGCCGCGGGCGGCGAGCATGCCGCCGATCCGCCCCAGGTCGGCGATGCTGTCGAGGTCGAGCGGCGTCTGTTCGGTGCCGAAGCCGCCGTCGAGATCACTGCCGATCCCGACATGCTTGGCGTTGCCGGCAAGCTGGCAGATGTGATCGATGTGGTCGCAGATCTTCTCGATGGTGAGACCAAACTCCTGCGGGGTGCTCCGCATGTGGGCCCAGCCATGCACCATCATGATGGCGTCGAAGGCCATGCCGAACACGCAGCCGCGACCGATCAGCTCCTTGATCTGCCCGTCGGTGAACTGGCGATTCCAGTCGGCGAGCGTGCGGCAGTTGGAGTGGCTCGCCCACAGCGGCCCTGAATAATGGTCGAGGGCGTCGCGGAGACTCTCGTCGCAGAGGTGGGTGACATCGAGAATGATGCCGAGCCGCTCCATCTCCTGGAGCAGTTCACGGCCCCGTGGCGTGAGTGGTCCCTCGGCATCGGTGCCCATGCCATAGATGCCGGGCCCGTAGTGAACCGGCCCCAGCGCCCGCAGTCCCTCGGCATACGACTGCTCGAGGTGCTTGAACGTGACGATCGAATCAGCCCCCTCGAGGCTGAGCACATAGCCGATCGGCAGCCCCCCGGCAACGGCCGTGGCCGGCATCTCCGCCCGGGCGTGGAGCCACAGGGCAAGATGCTTTTCGAGTTCGGCCTTGTTGCGAATCTGCACGAGTTCACCACATGCCTCCATCTCGCGATACCAGGCGAGCTGCCCCGTGGTGTGGGCCCGGGCCTGCTCCGGACTCATCCAGCCGGGCATCCGCGCGAAGGAATCGACCGACCGGGCGATCTGCGTGGCCACACACAGCCCCACCCGGCCCCGCCGCATCTCCGGGAAGCAGACGGTGTTGCGGGTGCGAAACACCTGATCCTTCATGCCGAGTTCACGCCGGCGAATCCGCTCCTGGGTCCACCGCAGGTCGCGGTTGAAATCGAGGGCGTTGTAGGAGAGATCGAGGTGGACGTCGAAGATCAGCCTGGGTTCGTGGGCCATGCAATGCTCCCGCTGCGAGAAACGATGATGATCAAACAGTGATCCGCCGCTTCCGGGCGACCACCTGCCAGCGATCGACCGCACGGCCATCGCGGACAATCACCGCCTCTTCATGGAGGGCGACGGTCGGACAGACATGCCGCGGCAGGCAGTAGAGTACCGTGCCGACAGGGATGCGGTCAGCCTGCGGCGTTTCGACGACGAGGTGCTCTTCGCTGTGCAATGGGAACGCGGCGTCTTCGAGGCCGAAGATCCGCACGCGGGGATGTGGCATTTCGCTGGCCACGGCCTTGTGGCCCAGATCGAGGCAGAGGCGCTCCGGGGCCGGCTTGCTGATCACCCGAGCCAAGACGACCGCGGCGTTGAGATAGTCAAGATCGGGAGAGATCGTCGGCTGGCCGCAATCCCAGAGCACGGTCGTGCCGGCGCCCACCTCCACGTCGCCACGGCTGGCGAGAATGAACGACGTCGGTGTGCCGCCGGCGACGATCAGCGGCACGTCGATGCCCGCCGCGACCAACTCGTCTCGGAGTCTCCACACGGCCGCAAACGCCGCCTCGACCTGCTCGACAAGCCGATCGTGGTCGGGCTCGTGAAGGTGACCGTCATAGGCGTGGAGCCCGCCACACGAGAGCGACGGCGACTCGGCGATCCGCCGTGCCAGCCGCATCGCTTCCGGACCGGGGGCGACGCCGGTGCGATCCATGCCGACATTGAGGTCGAGAAGCGTCTCCACGACCGTGCCTGCCGCACGGGCCGCCCTGGCCAAGTCATCGATTCCGATATCGCTGTCGACAACCGCCCGCCAGCGGACCTCAGGGTAGCGCCCGATGAGTTGCGTGAGCCGCGTCGCCGTCGGCCCGACCACGGGATACGCCAGGAGGATGTCTGCACCTCCCGCCGCCGCGGTCATCTCCGCCTCGGCGATCGTCGCCGCCTTGAACTTTGTGATGCCGTGGCGCACGGCCATCTGAATCACCTCCGTCATCTTGTGGGTCTTCACATGCGGCCGCAGCCGGTCTGCTCCGCCTGCCGCAACCACCATGCGATGGAGGTTTTGTTCAATCCGGTCAAGATAGAGAAGCAGCGCCGGCGAGGCGATGTCTTCTTCGTTCGTGATCCGATACCAATCCTTCATGCGGCTTTTCCTGGATTGCCGATACTATAAGCCAAGGGGTGAAACAAGAAGCGGGTTTGGCTGCCGGGGAAAACTGGGCTGACGCCGGTCGTCGCAGCCTGCTACAAACCTCCCATCTGCGGCCTCCGATGGTCGACAGCGAGAGCGTCGGTCCGCGTCACCTCCAGAAAGGAATCAGGGGCTTCATGCTGTTACAAATACTGAGTGTTGTTGGCTGGTTCGTGGCAATGGTCGTGCTGATGTCGCTCGTCGAGCATCAAATCCACTGCCGTCTCATGCACAAAAAGCCTCGCAACTTCCTCTTTAAAAACCTGCGGGTTCGACAGAAGATCTTTACCAGCCACGCCGTCGAGCATCACACCCAGTATCGCAAATCGTTTCATGATGAACCTGTGTCACCGGGCGAGGATCGCGGCATCCGACTCAACCTCTGGGAGGGCCTCGTGGAGTCTCTGCCGTTGAGCCTGGCGTTTGTGGGCCTGTCGTTCGCCACCGGGTTTTCTACGTTTCTCGTTGGTGCTGCTGTATGGCCCCTCGTGGTCGGGTTGCATCACACGATCTGGAATCAGATCCACCTCGAGATGCACAAGCCCGAGGGCCGCTTTTTCAAGGACTGGGCGGCCTACAAGTTTGTGGCGCGGCATCATTTTCTGCACCACCGCTACCCCGACAAAAACTTCAACGTCGCTTTTCCTGTCGGTGATTTTCTCTGCGGCACGATCGCCAAGGCTTCACCGAGTGACTGGGACGCCATGCGGGCCGAAGGGATCGCCTGACGGACGTCCGTGATCGCAGGCTGGGCCGGCAGCTGTTATTTCACCTGTCCGCGCGAAGCTCTGTGGGCTTCATCCGCGTCGCCACCTGCTCGGCTATGTGGTGGGGCGGCCGCGGGTCGGAATCGGGCCGGGAACAACATGAAAAATCGTCGCCGCAAAAAGAAGCCTGCCGCCGATCTCGAGGCCGCCTACATCTGTGACTCGTGCGGCGAAGAGATCGTGGTGCCGGTCGATATCTCAGCCGGCTCGCACCAGGACTACGTCGAAGACTGCCCTGTCTGCTGCCACCCGATGACCTTGCATGTCGAAATCAACCCCGACGGCGAGGCACACATCGAGGGATCGCACGAATGACCGCGGCCGTCGCGACGGTGGCAGACCCGCCAGCATCATTCAGATTCAAGCCACCCACGAAGCTTTGCGTGCACCTGGGCGACACGGCCCATGAAGTGATCCATGCCGTAGGGCCCCGCTGCCAGAAGAATGTGCTTCCTGGCCTTCTCCGCGTCTCCGTGGGCCTCGGCGAAAAGGCCCACGTACAAGTGGGCATAGCACAGCTGGTTGCGGAGTGTCTTGCCCTCGCCGCGTGAAGCGGCGGCCAGAACCTCTTCCTCGGTTCCCTCGTTGTTGAAGAGTGCGAGGATTTCTCGCATCGGCACCCGTGCGTCTTGCCCGACCGGAAGCATGGCCTTGCGTGCTTCTTCGGGCGTCGAGGCCCTGGCGACGCAGAGGTAGTGCCATGCGGGGTTTTCGACGTCGTCGGGGTTCACTGTTCTGTGCAACTCAAACTGCTTGCGGCCGTCCTCAAACCGGTCGGCGTAATAGAGGGCCAGGCCGCGTTGCCAGAGGGCGGGGGCGAGATCTGGCCGGGCAGCCACAAGCGTGTCGAAGAGTCGTGCCGACTCCTTGGGCTGACCATCGAAAAACAGCCCGATCGCCTTCTCGAAGAGGCCCTCGGGCGCAAGAGCCGTGGGGCTGTCTTCGGCCGAGGTGTGAAGAGCAGGCCCGACCAGCATGCCCACGGCCAGCAGGGTGGATTTCAAAGCCATTGGTGGGTGTGCCATGTCGTGGGCCTCGGGGAAAACACCGCCTCCCGAAGATCCTATGCGATAGGACACTTGGCGGATTCCCGGGGCCGAATTTCTGCCTCCCTATGCGTTTTTACCGCCCGCGTCACAGCGGCAAGAAGCAGTGCAGCCAAGCCATCGAATCCTGTGCTATAGTTCCGGCGTAAGGCGGAATCCACCTGGAGCCGTGCGCCCATGAACCGCCGATCTGCTCTTTCCTGTGTTTTCGCCCTCGCCAAGACGGCCTTTGTGGCGTCGTGTTCACTGGCGTCGGAACAGGCCGCCAAGGCCGTCACGCGAATCGCCGGCCCACGTTGGAACGTAAACGGCGACTGGACGCCGAGCTTTGAAGCGATCCAGAGCCATCTGCTCACGGCCCACGGCATCAACCCCGCCGGCCTCGGCCTCGAAGAGATGCTCACGCTGCACGACAATGACCACAACCGCCGGGGCCATCACCATGGCCATGGCGGAAAGCCAAGCCCCAAGGGCCACACGAAGGGCTACCGGAAGGTGTAGTTGGCACGCATGTCCCCGTTTGTTGATCTCACAAGGAGCCACCATGCATATCGTCATCGTTGTCGGAAGTCATCGGAAAGCCAGCCAGTCCAGCCGGGTTGGAGCCTACATCGCGCGGGATCTTTCCCACATCGACCCGTCGCTGACCACCGATACGATCGATCTGGCTGACAACCCGCTGCCGCTTTGGGACGAAAGCCTGTGGCAGGGAGACAGCGCGCTTGCCACCCAGTGGAAGCCCTTCCGGGACAAGATGCGCAAGGCCGACGGGTTCGTGATCATCTCGCCTGAATGGGCCGGCATGGTGCCGCCCGGCCTCAAGAATCTGCTTCTGTTCGCCGGCCCGAAGGAAGTAGGCCACAAGCCCGCCTTGATCGTCGCCGTTTCAGCGTCGCGAGGGGGGAGCTATCCAGTCAACGAACTGCGGATCAGCGGCTATAAGAACAGCCGGCTCGTCTATATTCCCGAGCACGTGCTGGTTCAGGACGTGGCCGATGTGCTGGTCGGGGAGACGCCAGCAAGCGACCGGGACGCTTGGCTCCGCCGGCGAATCGAGTTTGCCGACCGGATCCTGCTGGAATACGCCAAGGCGTTCGCCACGATTCGGGCCAGTGGTCTGACCGAGCACGCGGACTTCCCATACGGAATGTGACAGTTCCGTCGAGTTGCCCGAGCAGGCTTTCGCGAACCAACTCCAACGGCTCACGGCTTCCAGATATTCGTAATCGGTGATGACAAGCCGGTCTGCGACAAAAAGCCCCGGTCCAACCAAAAGGAAGAGCCCCGCAAGGCCCTGCAGCCACAACGTCTGGGTGCGCGTCCATAGATAGACGGCGATCAGCCTGCCGACGACACACGCAACAACCGGTCGCAGCGAAGACTCGAAGGGCATGCCTGCTGCGTAGCCGGCAAAGACTGCTCCGTCTGGTGGAAAGCGCGCGAGGCTGGGTAGCTCGGCCTGACTGGAAAACACCTGGCCATGGCGAGCCGTGTTCACCGACTGACATGATCGGCGAGGCTGTGCGAATCGGAATGGATGAGAAGCATAAGCAGTGATCTGGGGCGGATCTTGATTTGCAGTCAATGGAGCGCCGTGAGTCTTTCGGCAAACGCCCTCGCCCGCTGAATATCCCGCTCGTCTGGATGCTTCTTGTTGAGGCCGCCGGTGAGCCAGAGCGGGCCCCATGTGTCGAAGCCGCGGCACTTGAACTCTCCAATGACGTCGTAGCCTTTTTCATGAGGGCTGATTTCGGGGGCCAGTGCCAGATTTTTGTGAGCACCGGCAGGCCCGACGTCGTAAACATGAAAACTGGCAAATCGGCAGCGTATTTGTCCGGGAGATCACGCACCCATTGCCAGAGGTCGTTATGCACACGGCCGTAGTAGACGCCAGAGCCAAGGCCCAAGACCGAGCCAGCCGGTCGTAGGGGCATTTTCCAACTGGCGTGGCATGGCTGGTCACGGCTGCCGCCAGTGCGTGGGCAAGACTGGTGTGCCCGCACAATCACACGACATCGTACACAAACTCCCAGCCGACAACGCGGGCGGCCTGCTCGATCTGCTCGCGAAACTTGCCAAACTCGAGCCTGCCTCCTCCGCCTAGGCTCGTGTCCGTCCGGGTTTGTTTCACGCGGGTGCCGTACTGACTGCTTGTTTCGACTTTGAGCGCAGGCGGTCGCCGTGCCTCCTGCCTCCGTTGCGATGGCAGCAATTCGCGAAAGCAGTTCAGCCCGATGCCCCGAGGCATCGCCGGCCATGAAAAGCCCTCCTGAACTTGAGTCGTGGGAAAGACGGCCCCAGGGAAGCCTTTCACGGTCGATTGAAGAAGGTAAGGCAGTTGGGCCAGGTGAAAGAAGAACCGTGCGGACATCTACGCTTTTGCTTGCCAACCGTAAGTCACGTAGGTGCTTTCAACCGTGCCATCGTCAAAGAGATCCACAAGCGAATAGCCGAAATCAGTGCCTCGATGCAGCCCACGCCACCACCCGGCCGAGACAGCACCATTACAAAGATATCGCACACCGCCGTAGTCAATTTGCTCAACGACATGCAGATGACCACTGATGCACGCTCTGACATTTTTGTGCTTGGCGAAGAGTTTCTGAAACCGCTCAAAATCAGTGTGGACGAGATTTCCCGAAACCTCGATGTCGGGCCTGCCATCCGGGCCAGCAACGGGCTTGGTCACGGCTACTGGATAGACGGACAAGATCGGGATGTGCGAGACCAGCAGAATCGGCGTCGTGGCGGGCACATTTGCCACATCACGTTCGAGCCAGTCCCCCTGGGCATCGTCAAGTTTGCCGATGTATGACTCCTTGTAGGGGAACGTGCTATCGAGCAAGACGATGTGCCAGCCACCCCGATCAAAACTTTCCCATGGCTTCTCGCGGCCGAACTCCTGGCAGGCCCACTTTTTGCCATACAGCGGCTCGTCGCCCTTCGTGCTGGCTTTTGATTTGGTCCAACCCCAAACGTCGTGGTTGCCGATGACGCTCTTGATGTCGAGGCTGCAATGGTCTTTCTTGGCCTTGTTCCAGAGCGACCACTGAAGCTTTGTGCGATCCATACCCGCCTCAAGCGCATCCATGATCGTGTCGCCGCCGGTCAGAATCAGGTCCGCAGGCTCTTGGCCTCGCTCTGAAAGCGTCTGGACGTGTGCAAAGCATGATTCGAGGCCCCGGGCAGCTTCGAGCTCCGGCTGAATGTGGATGTCAGTCAGGTGGGCGATCCTGAGCTGCCGTTTACGCGGGGTTGCTGACGTGATGGGCGACGCGGACGCCGAAGCTCCAGAGACTGCAGACCCTAAACCGACTGCGGCCCCCCAAAAAAGAATTTCACGCCGATGCAACTCCACGACCGAGGCTCCTTCCAGAACGCTAAGAACGTGAACCGTATCCAGCGGACGGGGTGGGATTCGAACCCACGAGCGACTTTCGCCGCTGCCGGTTTTCAAGACCGGTGCATTCAACCGCTCTGCCACCCGTCCATTTGCGGCCGCTTCTCCACAGTCTATCGCTGCGGCCCATCCCCCTCCAATGCCGACCGTCCACGAGTCCCACGCGGCCCCTTTGACGCCGCGAAAAACCTTTCTTACAGTTTTCGTTTTGATGAACAGTGACCACGAACTCCACCCCGCAGGAAACACCCACGCATGGGCGGCATCAGCAACCGGATGAAGGAAGTGAAACGGCGTCGGCATCGCCGCGAAAAGTTGGCCAAGTTCAACGCCAAGCTCAAGAAGGCCACCACCAGCGAAAAGCTTGCCATGGCCGAGAAGCTTCGTAAGATGACTCCCGGCTGCGATGTGCTCATCGAGCGAATGGGCCTCGAAGACCGCAAGCGGGGCTGATCCCGATCACGCCTTCGTGAACGTAAACCCGTCCTGCACGAAGTCGATGCAAACCGTGCTGCCTTCGGGGAAGTGGCCCGCCAACAGTTCCTTCGCCAGTTCGTTTTGCAGTTGCTGCTGGATCACCCGCTTGAGCGGCCGGGCACCGTAGATCGGGTCGTAGCCGAGCCGGGCCACCTCGTCGATCGCGCCTTCGGTGCATTCAAGCGCGATGCCCGCCTTTGCAGCCTGGCCGATCAGTTTGTCGATCTGCAACTGCACGATGCGGCGGATATGCCGCTCGTCGAGGGGATGAAACACGATCGTCTCGTCGATGCGGTTCAAAAATTCGGGGAGGAACCGGGCCTGCAACGCCTCCTTCACGGCGTTTCGCACCTCCTCCTCGCTGCCCCCCTCCTTCGTGATCTCCTGGATCACCTGGCTGCCGATGTTGCTCGTCATCACCACGATCGTGTTGGTGAAGTCGACCGTGTGGCCGAGGCTGTCGGAAAGCCGGCCGTCGTCGAGCACCTGCAAGAGCACGTTGAAGACGTCGCGGTGGGCCTTCTCGATCTCGTCGAGCAAGACCACCGAGTAGGGACGCCGCCGCACGGCCTCCGTGAGCCGGCCGCCCTCTTCATAGCCGACATATCCCGGAGGCGCGCCGATCAGCCGGGCGACGG